>DATFOK010000012.1:0-4503 GCA_035265665.1 Solirubrobacterales bacterium
CTCGATCCCGGCGGCGGCCGCCGCAGACCCGGACTTCGGTCCAGGCAACAGCAGCAAGGGACCGAACGATGCTGGCGCGAAGTGCCACCCGCCGGGGCAGACGGTCGACGAGCCCGGCTGCAAGTAGAACCAGGGCTCGTAGCTGGTTAAGAACACTCGCGGAGGGGCGGCTGCGGCCGCCCCTTTGCGACGGGATACTGGGTGGGCGATGTCGGAGGAGAACGTGGAGCTGGCTTATCGGAGCTACGACGCCGTCAACCGCCGCGATCTTGATGGCCTTCTGGCGCTGATGGACGACGACGTCGAGGCGGTCTCGCGCATAGTCGCCATGGAGGGCGGCCTCCACGGGCACGATGGAATCCGTCGCTGGTGGGAGAGTTGGTTTAGCGCCTTCCCCGACTACAAGATCGAGGTTGACGAAGTGCGCGATCGCGGAGACTTCGTGTTCGCGGCCTTTCATGCTCACGGCCACGGTGCGGGCAGCCAGCTCCCGTTCGAGGACACGGTCTGGCACGCGAGTCGGTGGCGGAACGGGAAATGCGTCTGGTGGCGTGTCTGCCCCAGCTGGCCCGAAGCCCTCGAAGCCGCCGGGCTGCGGGAGTAGGCCCAGCGGTCACTCAAGGGGCCGCTGTTCGCGTCCGGAATACCGCCCGGTGGTGATGCATCGCCAGTACCTCGGGCTGGATCCGCTTCCCGTACCAGCGCAGCCACTTCTCAATTCGTCAGTCCGTCATCAGCTCCGCGACTGAATGGCTGCAAAATGGCTGCAGTCCCGGTCGCAACCGAACCGCGTCCCTGGGAAATCCCTGCAAATCCGAGGCACCGCTACCGGGATTCGAACCCGGGTTTCCGGACTGAGAATCCGGCGTCCTAGTCCCCTAGACGATAGCGGCGTGTAGGTGACCGGCCGGGAGTGTAGCCACGCTCAGGCTAACCTTTCCAGGCCCGCGGCTGTGGCGGAATCTGGTAGACGCGCAGGCTTCAGGTGCCTGTGTCCTTCGGGACGTGGAGGTTCGAGTCCTCTCAGCCGCATCGCCCGACCAGCCTCGCCGCGGGCCGACCGGGAGTTCAGGCCGGCGCAGGAAACACCGACTCGAGCGGCTCGGGACGGCCGAGCGCGTAGCCCTGCGCTTCGTCGATGCCGAGGTCCGGGAGGAGCTCGAGCGTGATCAGGTCCTCGACGCCCTGGGCGATCACCTTCTGGCGGCTTGCGTGGGCCTTCGCGGCCGCGTTGCGCGCCTTGCGGCGCCGGCGCCCGTCGGCGGCGAGGCCGTTGACGAAGCGGGGGCCGAGCTTGACGAAATCGATCGGCCGGCCCTTCAGGAGCGCCGAGCGTCGTCCGCCTTGGATGAAGCCGTCGAGCGCGATACGGCAACCGAGCTCATGAGCCCCTCGGACGAACCCCTCCCCCGCCGCGAGGTCCGCGACCAGCTGCTCCTCGCTCAGCTCGAGCACGATGTATGCGGGATCGGCCCCCGCTCCCTGGATCCGGAGCCGGATCAGCTCGAGCAGTTCGTCGTCCGCCGACCGCACGCTCAGATTGAGATCGACCGGATGTCCCGCTGCAGCCACCTCGATCGCCCGACCCGCCACCCAGCGATCGATCTCCCGGATGGAGCCGAGCTCCTCCGCGGCGAGCACGAACTCGCCGGCCGGGATCAAACCGTCTCGGACAACCATCCGCAGGAAGAGCTCGTGGCGGACCGTCTCGCCGGTCGCCACGTCGACGATCCGCTGCGCATGCAGGACGAAGAGGTCCTCCCGGAGGGCCTCTTCGATCCTGCGCGACCAATCCCGCCGCCGCGCCCCTGCACCTCTCCCCTCGCTCCGTGGCCCCGTGCCCCTCACGTCGGCCATGACCAAGGATCCCCTCAGGCCCGCCGGCTGCGCAACGTGACGAATTACGGGACGGGCTGGGTGGGAACTACTGAGCGGGCCCGCCCGACGGCGCATGCCTCGAATCGGCACCCAGATGGCGGAGCGCCGACCGCGCAGCGTTGTAGCCGCCGATCCCGTGCGCTCCGGCCCCCGGCGGGGTGGCGGCGGAGCAGATGTACAGGCCCGGCGCGCCACAGCTGTACGGATCGAGCGCGACCCTCGGCCTGAACAGCAGCTGCATCGGGGTGTTGGCGCCGGTGATGATGTCGCCCCCGACGTAGTTCGCGTTGTATGCGGCGATGTCCGCCGGCCCGCGGACGCTGCTAGCCACGATCCGCTCCCGGAACCCCGGCGCGAACCGCTCGATCTGGCCCAGCACGGCTTCGGTCGCATCGCCTCCGTACCCGCTCGGCACGTGCGCGTAGGCCCAGACGGGATGCAGATCCCCCTCGGATCGCCCCGGGTCGGCCAGGTACTGCTGCCCGACCAGCACGTACGGCCGCTCCGCCATCGACCCCCGGTTGACAGCTCGCTCAGCGAGCACAATCTCCTCGAACCTGCCGATCAGATGAACGGTCCCCGCCCTCCGGCACGCCTCGTTGATCCACGGCACTCCACCTTCGACCGCGAGGTCCAGCTTGAACGCCCCCGGTCCGTGGCGGTAGCGCCGGTAGGCGCGCGCCACTCGCCCTGGCAGCCGCTCGCCCGCGATCTCCGCAACCGCCTCCGGCGCGAGGTCGAAGACCACCACGTCCGCGCCGGCCAGCTCGGCCATGTCCGTGACCCGCCGCCCGGTCTCGATCGTCCCCCCGTGCGACCGCAACACCGAGGCGAGCGCGTCGGTGATCGCTCCCGAGCCCCCTTTCGCCACCGGCCAGCCGAAGGCGTGGCCCGCGCTGATCAGGGCACAGCCGACCGAGGAGCTCATCGGCCGATTGAGCGGACTGAAGGCATGCGCCGCGACTCCGCCGAACAGCGCCTTCGCCTGGGGCGTTCGCCAGGAACGAGCGAGAAGCGTCGCCGGCGCCGCGGCCGCCAACCCGAAGCGGACCAGCCGCAGCGGGTGGCTCGGCAGGTGCAAGACGGGCCTCATGATGTCGTCGAGGAGCTCCCCGAAGTGGGCCGAGGCCGAGCCGAACACTCGTCGCCACGCCCGCCCGTCCTCCCCCAGGCCCTCCGCCGTCTCATCGATCGAGCGCACCATCACCCCCGCGCTCCCGTCGTCGAGCGGATGAGCCAGGTCGATCTCAGGCCAGAGCCATTCGAGCCCGTGCTGCTCCAGGTCCAGCGACCGCAGGAACGGCGACCCGACCGCCATGGGATGGGTCGCCGAGCAGTCGTCGTGGAGCAGCCCGGGCACGGTCAGCTCGCTGGTCCGCGTCCCGCCCCCGATCCGCTCCTCGGCCTCCAGCACGGTCACGCTCACGCCGTTGCGCGCCAGCTCGACGGCGCAGGCGAGCCCGTTTGGGCCCGAGCCGACGACGATCGCCGTGCTCAACGACTCGGCGAGTAGCGGGCCGACTCCGAGCCCCCAACTGGCAGGGGCTCCTCGCGGCCGATCTCCCCGGCCTCCACCACCACCGGGAAGTCGAACGACTCATCGAGCCAGGGCTGGCTGGTGACCATGTCCTTGACCGCCACGGTCCCCTGCTCGACCAGTCCGCCGGCCGCATCCCAGACCTCGTAGTGCTGGTAGCCGCGACCCTTCATGGTCGGCTCGGACTCGAGATAAATCAGCCGGACGTCCCTCGGGCCGAACCCGCACCGCTCCTGAACGGCCTCGAGCAGCTGGGGGCCGTGGAAGTGCGCATCACCGAAGTTCCAGCCGTTGACGATGTTCGAGATCAGCTCTCCCTCGCGGACGTCGTAGCCATCAACGTCGTCCACTGCGTGAGGGAGCAGGGCGTTCAGCGCGCGTCCGTGGGAGTGCATGGCCCGGAAGGCCAGGCCCCGGTTGAGCAGGTAGAGCGCCGTCTCGCGGTCGTAGATGTCCCCGACCTGGTGCACGATGGTCCGCGCCGGCTTCTTGATGTGCGTGTCGAGCTTCTCCTCCGCCCCGCTTCCCCTGCGGAAGAGCCAGGCGCTGGTCGACCAGTTGCCCGCGTAGTAGCGCATCGACGGGAGGAAGGAGATCTTGTCCGGTCGGTTTCCTCCGATCAGCGGCAGGAGCAGACAGGGCACCGCCAGCACGACGATCAGCAGCGGATCGTCGAGCGTCGAGAGCGAGGTGTCCCCGTGGTGCCCGAAGAGGAAGAGGATCCCGAAGATCATGAACAGGTTCCACTCGAGTGGCACTGCGAGCGGGAACATCGACGTGATGTTGACGTGGAACAGGATCATCCCGACGATCGCGATCGTCCGGATCGTCGGGTTGTCCTGAAAGACCAGCAGCGCCGGCCAGAGGAACTCCTGGACGGTCCCGAAGTGGGCGATCCCGGCGGCCAGGCGCGAGGGCATCATGTCCTCGGGGTAGTCGCGCCAGAGCCTCCGCTTCACCGCCCTCGGGATCAGAGGGGCGTTGCTCATCATCGTCGAGACCACGAAGGGGAAGTGGCTGTTCAGCTTCGAGGACGCAGCGCCCCACCAGATGAAGAGGAAGACGAACTGCCACGCGACGACCCAGTT
>DATFOK010000013.1:0-6531 GCA_035265665.1 Solirubrobacterales bacterium
GACAGCGTCGCCGCGCTGCGCATGCCGCACGAGCACATCGTGATCGACGGAGCGTCGAACGACGGGACCGTCGAACTGCTCGAGTCGCGCGAGGACCCGCACCTCACCTGGATCTCGGAGCCGGACAGCGGCCAGACCGAGGCGGTCAACAAGGGGCTGCGGCTGGCCCGGGGGGACCTGCTCGCGTGGGTCAACGCCGACGACGCCTACATCCCCGGCGCCGCCGACCGGGCGCTCGCGCACCTGGCCGGGAACCCCGAGATCGGGGCGATCTTCGGTGCCGTCAACTACGTGAATGAGCACGGCGAGGTCTTCCGGACCCTCGTTCCGCCGAAGTGGAGCTGGCGCAAGTACCTCTACGTCGGGGCCTTCGTGACGACGCCGACGATCGTCTGGCGCCGCGAGCTCCTCGAGCAGGCCCCCTCGCTCAATGAGCGCTATGCGGACGCCGCCGACTACGACTTCTACCTGCGGCTGCTGCGCGGCGCGAGGGTCGACCGGATCGATGAGCCCTATCTCAACTTCCGCTACCACCCGAGCTCCAAGACCACGACAGACGTCTGGGTGCAGCTCAACGAGGCCATGGAGATCCGGCTCGGCTGGGCGGGTAACCCGCTCCAGCGGGGGATCATGCGCGGCTGGGAGGCGAGCCGGCGGGCGGTGCTGCCGCGGATCTCCTCCTGGCCCCACCCCGAGCCGCGCGGCGTGGTGAAGCTGCTGCGGCGAATCGGCGCCCGTGGCTAGCGGGAGCGAGGCGAGAACGGAGGGCGGCCCGGTCTTCGATCGCCCAACGCTTCGGCTCCGGGTCGCCGTCTTGCTGGCGCGGGCGATCGAGTGGGTGCTGTGTCATCACCGGCTCGCGCGGATGCTCTACGCCGCCTCCGGCGCGAACGCCCGCCTGAGCGCTCGGCTGCTGCGGGGCGAGCAGCGCGGGTGCCCTTGCTGCGGGGGCCGCTTCCGCCGGATGTCCCGCCAGCGGATCACGGGCTTTGGCGGCATCTGCCCGCGCTGCCGCTCCCATCCGCGTCATCGCGCGATCGCGCTGCTGATCGCCCGAGGCGACCTGCCCGGGCGCTGCCTCCTCCACTTCGCGCCGGAGCCGCTCCTCGACCCGGTGTTCTCGCGTCTACCCGGGATCGAGCGCGTGACCGCCGACCTCCACGCCCCCGCCGACCTGCGCCTCGACATCTCCAACATCGACCTGCCGGATTCATCCTTCGATCTGATCCTCTGCAGTCATGTGCTCGAGCACGTCCCCGACGACCGCGCCGCGATGCGCGAGTTGGGCCGGGTGCTGGCGGGCGGTGGCTTGGCGCTCGTCCTCGTCCCCTACCGGCCGCGCGTGACGACCTACGAGGACCCCTCGATCACCTCCCCGCTCGAGCGGATGGTCGCCTTCGGCCAGCAGGACCACGTCCGGATCTACGGGACCGACCTGACCGAGCGGCTGCGCGAGGCCGGTTTCGAGGTGGATGACCGCACGGCCGCCGAGCGATTCGACGAGGCGACGGTCGAGCGCTACGACCTCGACCCGGAGGAGCACCTCTTCCTCTGCCGGACTCCGGCCGGCTAGCGGATCGCCGGGCGACCTCGCCGGAAGAGGACCTTTTCGTAGAGCGCCTTCTCGATCGGGGCCGGGACCGGCCGCCAGGCCCAGTAGGTCCGGTAGGCGAGCCGGTGGAGCGGGCCGAGGTCGGTCTGCCGCGCGAACTCCCGCCGCCGCGCGAAGAGGTCGGGGTGCTTGGCGCGGATCTGCCGGTAGACGCGGCGGTAGCGGCGGCGGTGCTCCTCGTTCCCGGAGCGCTCGTGCTTGCGGTACTCGTGGGTGACCCGGTCGATCTGCAGGCCTCGCCAGCCCTTCTCGAACGCGCTCAGGCAGAAGTCCCAGTCCTCATAGCCCTCGATCGCCGGGTCGAACCCGCCGGCGTCCTCCCAGCAGCGCCGCCGGACCAGCCCGAGCTGGGCCCCGGCGATCGAGCGGTGGAGCAGGATGTAGGGGTCGAAGTCGGGGAAGCGCAGCACACCGGACCACGCCCCGATCAGCTTCATCAGCCCGTAGCAGTAGCCCACGTCCGGGTTCGCCTCGAGTGGCGGCCGCAGCACATCGAGCGCGTCCGAGGTGAGGCGGTCGTCCGCGTCGACCATCAGCAACAGCTCCGAGCCTGAGTTCTCGAAGCCCGCGTTCCGCGCGGCGGCGACTCCGGCGTTCTGCTGCCTGATCACGTTGACCGCCGCTGGCACCTCGTCGAGGGCCCGGACGGTCTCCTCGTCCGTGGAGCCGTCGTCCACCACGACCACCTGCGGGGGGCCGCCCTGCTGACCGAGCGCCCGTTTGACCGACTCGAGCAGGAAGCGCCCGTGGTTGAAGCAGGGGATCACCACCGTGATGTCGCCGTGGCGGGGCATGATCCGGCCCGAGGGTAGCCCCACTAGGATCGCGGCCGATGACGGAGGATCGTGAGCCGCGCCCGGTTTCTCGCTCGAGCTCCGAATTGATCCGTTGGATGAGCATCCAGGACGCCAATTCGGCGGGCTTCGTCCACGGCGGCGTGGTGATGCGCATGTGCGACGAGGTCGCCGGGATCGCCGCCATCCGCCATTCCGGCTGCCGGGTGGTGACCGCTGGGATGGACCGAATGACCTTCACCGAGCCGGTCCACGTCGGCGAGCTCCTGCGCTGCCGCGCCTGCGTCAACGCTGTCTGGAGGACCTCGATGGAGGTCGGCGTTAGGGTCGAGGCCGAGAACGCCGTCACCGCGGAGGTCCGCCACACCAGCACCGCCTACCTGACGATGGTGGCGGTCGACACCGACGGCCAGCCGATCGAGGTGCCGCCACTCATTCCCGAGACACCTGATGAGGAGCGCCGCAAGCGCGAGGCGGAGACCCGCCGGCGTAACCGCCTGACCGAGCGCGAGGAGATCCTCGAGGCGCGCGAGGCCGGCGAGGGTGCGGGCGCCTGATCGCGCCTGATGCGGCGGTGCTCCGTTGACGCGAGGGTGCGCCGCCAGGCGCAACCCGTTTCATAAGTAAGGAGCAACCCGTTGAATGATGGGCGCTCCTATCCTTCCCCTGCCCCGATGCCCCTCACAGCCGACAGGCAGTCAGAGGAAACGCGGCGTGCGAGCGCCGACGCCATTCGCACGACCGTCGTGCTCCCCGCCTACAACGAGGGCGCCGCCCTGCCGCACGTGCTCGACGAGCTCGGCGAGTACCTCGATCGAAGCTACGAGGTCCTGGTGGTCGACGACGGCTCCACCGATGACACCGCCGATGTCGCCGGGCGCTACCCGATCCGCCTCGTCCAGCACGCCTCCAACCGAGGCAAGGGCGTCGCAATCCGGACGGGGATCACCGAGGCTCAGGGCGAGAACGTCGTGATCATGGACGCGGACGCGACCTACCCGGTGCCCGCGATCAAGGAGATGGTCGAGCTGCTCGACGACCACGACCTGGTTAGGGGGGTACGCGAGTCCGAGCCCGAGAGCATGCCCTTCGTCAACCGGGTCGGCAACTGGCTTTTCAACAAGCTGCTCGCGATCAGCCACGGCCTCGAGGGAACCGACCACCTCAGTGGCCTGTACGCGATGCGCCGCTCCGAGGCCGTCCGGCTGGGCACCGAGGCCCGGGGCTTCGACATCGAGACGGAGATCGGGATCAAGGCGAAGGCGCGCGGCCTGCGCGAGGCCGAGATCCCGATCTCGTACCTGCCCCGAGTCGGCGAGAAGAAGCTCAGCCCCTGGAAGGACGGGCTGCGCATCCTCGGCCGGGTGATCGTGCTGCTGCTGATCTACAACCCAACGCTCACCTTCATCGTCCCGGGCCTGGTCCTGATGGGGATCACGATCACCGGTGCGGTCGTCCTCTCGGACGGGCCGGTCCACACCTCCTATCTCGGCCTCAACATCCACAGCTTCATCGTGGCCGCCCTCGGCGTGCTCGCCGCCTTCCAGCTGGTCATCTTCGGTGTCGCCGCGGCCCTCTACGGGGTGGAAGCCGGTAAGGAGCCGCCGCGGTGGCTGCGCTGGGTGATCTCGGTCCGCTTCCGGCTCAGCGTGGGACTGGTGGGTCTTCTGCTGATGCTCGGATCGATCGCCAAGCTGACTCAGCTCACGATCCAGTGGGCGGGCAACAACGTCTTCACCGACACCCGCGCTCTCGTCCTCACCACCAGCTTCCTGGTCCTCGGTCTGCAGGTGATCTCCGCCGTGCTCTTCATCTCGATCTTCAGCGGGCGGCTGAGCCGGATTGTCGAGGAGGACGCCGCCGAGAAGAGCGGCGCGGGCTGATTCCGCTGGTCTCGGTCGTAGTCGTCAACTACAACGGCGCCGACGCGCTCGGGCGCTGCCTCGAGGCCCTGGTCGCCGACACGGGCAACGCGAGCGCCGAGGTGCTGGTGGTCGACAACGCGTCCTCGGACGGGAGCGACGCGATCGCGGAGCATGCTGCTGAGCAGCACGAGTCGGTCCGCCTGCTCCGCTCACCAACGAACCGCGGCTACGCGGGGGCGGTCAACCTCGCGCTGGCGGAGGCTCGCGGCACCTACGTCGCCGTCCTCAACATGGACGTGATCGTCAGCCCCGGCTGGCTCGATCCGCTGATCTCCTTCTGCGAGGCGACCCCGGATGCTGGAGCCGTCTGCCCGCTGATCGTGCTCGAGTCGGACCCGGGCCGGGTCAACGCGGCCGGGCAGAACGTCCATGTAACCGCGCTCGGCTTCAACCGCTGGCTGGAGCAACCGCGCGAGCGCGCCGGGAGGGAGCCCTTTCGCGTCAGTGGCCTGCACGGTGCGGCGTTCCTGATCCGGCGCGATCAGCTCGAGTCGATCGGCGGCTGGGACGAGAGCGGCTTCCTCTACCACGAGGACGTCGAGCTCTCCTGGCTCCTGCGGTTGGCCGGCGGGGAGATCTACTGCGTCCCGGCATCGACCGTCCGACACGACTACCACCTGACGATGTTCCCCCAGAAGCTCTTCCTGCTGGAGCGCAACCGCTGGTCGATGCTGCTCGCCAACACCCGCACGCTGACCAGGCTGGCACTGGCGCCGCTGCTCGCGCTCAGCGAGTTGATGATGTGGGGGTACTGCCTGCTCCGGGGGCCCTCGTTCCTGCGGGCGAAGCTCGACAGCTACCGCTGGATCTCGGGCAACCGGGAGCGGATCCGCGAGCGCCGGCGATTCGTGGAGTCCCTCCGGCGGCGCTCAGACTGGGGGGTGCTGCGCCGCCTGCATTGGGGCTATCCGGTCGACCAGTTCGTCGCCTTGGGGCGCGAGCGCGGCGAGTCCGAGCGCAACCGGATTGGTGCGTAACCGGGCGAGCCACGGAGCTTAGGCCCGCCTTCGGGCCGACTCCATATCCTCCCCGCCCCTTGTCCGCCTTCCTCGGGACCTATCTCTCTGCAGGGATAATCCTGCTCGGCTCCCTGCTGGTCGGGCGCGCGGTGATGCTCGTGCTGGGACGCCACCGGGCCTCGTTCCTCGAGGGACCGGTTGGGCTCGCGACCCTGATCCTGATCTGCACGCTCGCGATCCGGCTGCCCGGCGACGCCGCCACCTCGCTGACCGCCTCGGCGATCGTCGTCCTCGGCTCGCTCGGCTTCCTGATCGTCCGCCGCGAGGCGATCCTCGGGCCGGCGGTCGGCATCGCCCTGCCCGTGGCCGCGATCGCGGGGCTGCTCGCCTCGCTGCCGTTCATCGCCAGCGGTCACATCGGGATTCCGGGCGTCGGGCTCAACAACGACCTGGCGATGCACCTGGTCGACACCGACTACCTGCTCGACCCGACCGGCCCCGAGCCGCAGAGCATCGTCAACGGCTATCCGATCGGACCGCACAGCCTGGTCGCGACGGTCGTCAACCTGCTCGGCACCGAGCCGCTGCAGGGATGGCTCGGCCTGCTCGTCGCGGCTCCGATCCTCACGGCGATCGCCTCGCTCGGCCTGCTGCGGGGGCTTCCCGGTTGGCGCCACGTCCTCGGCGCCGCACTGGTCGCCTTCGCCTACCTGACCGCCTCGGTGCTCGGGATCGCCGGCTTCAAGGAGCTGATCGCCGGCATGTTCCTGATCGCCTTTGCGGTGGGGCTCCGGGAGATCGAGCGGGAGTCCGACGGCCGCATCTCGATCGTGATCGGGCTCGCGCTGATCACTGCCGCGATGGTCCCTGTCTACAGCCTCCCGGGCGTCGCCTGGCTCGTGATCACGGCGAGCGTCTGGCTGCTGGCCCATCTGCTCCGCATCCGGGCCGAGAGCGGTCCGGAGGGCGTGCGGCAGGCGGTGCGCGCCTCGAGGCCGATCGTGATTCCCGCCGCGACTGTCCTGGTGGTCGTCGGGCTCGTGGAGCTCCCGAAGGTGATCGACTTCCTCCAGTCGGGCTCGATCGGCAACGTCGCGGATACCAACAGCAAGCTCCGCTACGTCGTCTCGCCGCTGGAGACGCTGGGGATCTGGCCGAGCGGCAACTGGCTGCTCGGCACCCACGACTTCTCACACGACTGGCTCTACTGGCTGTTCGGGCTGATCGGGCTCGCCGGGCTG
>DATFOK010000014.1:0-15681 GCA_035265665.1 Solirubrobacterales bacterium
TCGTGGTGCTCCTCGGGACCCTCCTCGCGGATCTGCTGGCCGAACTCCCGCAGGCGCAGGTACTCGATGAACTTTGGCCCGAGGAAGATGCAGATCAGCATCGCGGCCATGCCGGCGATCAGGATCTCGCCGAGCATCTAGCGATCCGATTCCGCGAGCTTCTCCGCGACCCGCTCCAGCCCCACCGCGCGCGAGCCCTTGACGAGCACCGCGTCGCCCGGGCGTAGCGCCGCGGCGAGAGCGTCGGCGGCGGCCTCGGCGTCCGCCACCTGCTCGTCGGGTTCGTATGAGGAGGCCTGCTCGCCCACCCCGATGAGGTGCTCGACGCCCCGCTCCCGCGCGTACTCGCCGATCTCACGGTGGTAGGCCGCGGCGTCCGGTCCGAGCTCTCGCATCTCTCCCAGCACGGCGACCCGACGACCTCCCGCTTCGAGTGAGGCGAGATGGTCCAGCGCCGCCCGCATCGAGATCGGGTTGGCGTTGTAGCTGTCGTTGATCAGGATGGCGTCCTCCGGGAGCTCCACCAGCTCCCCCCGAAGCCGCGAGAAGACTATCCGGGGCGCCAGATCCGCCATCTCATCCAGCGGGAAGCCGAGCGCGACGCCGGCCGCAATCGCCGCCAGGGCGTTCTCGAGGTTGTGTGCCTCGACGAAGGGAAACTTGAAGCGCCGCGCGCCCGCCGGGATGCGAACGAGCGCCTTCGTCTGCCCAGCCTCGGCCATCACCTCGACCGCCTCCACGTCGCCCCCGGCACCGAAGCGCAGCAGCCTGGGGGCGCGCTCCAGATGTGGCTCGAGCGGCCCCGCATCGGCCGGCACGACGGCGGTGCCGCCCGGTCGGAGCCCGTCGATGACCTCCGCCTTGGTCGCCGCGATCGCCTCGACCGAGCCCAACAGCTCGACGTGGACCGGCCCGACGTTCGTGATCACGCCCACATCGGGCTCCGCGATCGCGCAGAGCTCGGCGATCTGCCCCGGGCCCCGCATCCCCATCTCGAGGACGAGGACGTCGGTGCCCTCGCTGGCGCCGAGCATCGCGAGCGGCATGCCGATCTCGGTGTTGTAGTTCTCGGGACTCGCATGGACCTCGCCGGGGAGCAGCGCGCGGCAGATGTCCTTGACGGAGGTCTTTCCGGTTGACCCGGTGATCCCGACTACCCGGCAGGCGAGCTCCTCCCGCCAGGCGCGCGCGAGGGACTGCAGGGAGGCGAGCGGGTCCGCGGCTCCGAGCACCCAGCCTCCGCCCTCCTCCGTCGCCCCGACATTCCGCTGCATAGTCAGCTCCCGCCCCCACTGCGTCGACACCAGGATCCCCCACGCTCCCTGTCGCAGCGCCCCCGCGCCGAACTCGCCACCGTCGAAGCGCTCCCCAGGCAGACCGACGAAGAGATCGCCCTCGCGGACCTCCCGCGAGTCGATCACGACGCGCTCCGGGCCGCCCTCGGCGCCGCTCGCCAGCGCCTCCGTCCCCGCCGCAGAGGCCAGTCGTTCGCCGTCGAGCGACTTCAACCCGCGGCGGCCTTCGCGAGACGCTGTAGTTCCTCCCTGGCGACGTCGCGATCGTCGAACGGAACCTTGCGGCCGCCCTCGAACTCCTGGCCCTGCTCATGGCCCTTGCCGGCAATCACCACGGTGTCGCCCTTCCCCGCCCGCTCCAGCGCCATCCCGATCGCGGCGCGGCGGTCCTGCTCCACGACGACCTCGGCGGGGGCGCCGTCCTCGATCCCGGTCTCGATCTGCTCGATGATCGCGGCGGGGTCCTCCGAGCGGGGGTTGTCGGAGGTGACCACGGCGACATCCGAGAGCTCCGCTCCCGCCTTGCCCATCAGCGGCCGCTTGTCGCGGTCGCGATCGCCGCCACAGCCGAACACGGAGATCAGCCGGCCCTCGGTGACGCGGCGGGCGGCCTTGAGCACGTTCTCTAGCGAGTCCGGCGTGTGCGCGTAGTCGACGACGACGGCGAAGGGTTGGCCCTCGTCGATCGACTCGAAGCGGCCGGGCACCTGCTCGACGGACGCGAGGGCTGCCGCCGCCTCGCGCAGATCGAGCCCGATGGCGCGGGCGACGCCGAGCGCGGCCAAGGCGTTCGCGACGTTGAAGTCGCCGGGCAGTGGGATTCTCACCTCGACCTCACCCTCGGGGGCGACGCAGGTGAAGCGGGAGCCGGATGCGTCGAAGGCGACGTCACGCGCGCTCAGGTCGGCCTCCGCGCCCCCGGCCGAGTAGCCGATGCACTCGCCATCCGACCCGCAGTCGAGGTCCTCCGCCAGCCGCCGGCCGTAGGGATCGTCGAGGTTGATCACCGAGACCCCGCCCTCGAGCTCGATGATCGGGACGCCCCCCTCGCCAGAGAAGAGCAGCCGCTTCGCCTCGAAGTAGTCCTCCATGTCGGCGTGGAAGTCGAGGTGGTCTTGGCTCAGATTGGTGAAGGCCTTGACGGCGAAGTGGATCGCGTCGGCGCGATGCAGGACGAGAGCGTGAGACGACACTTCCATCGCGCAGTACTCATCGCCGGAGGAGAGCATGCGGTTGAAGGTGCGCTGGAGGTCGATCGCCTCGGGAGTGGTCCGCTCCACCTCCTCGACCTGACCGCCGACCACCTGCTGGACCGTCCCCAGCAGCCCGCAGGGATGGCCCGCCGATTCGAGCAGGTGCCTGACGAGGAAGGCCGTGGTCGTCTTGCCGTTGGTGCCGGTGATGCCGATCACGCCGAGCTCGGAGGTCGGATCGCCGTTGAACGTCGCGGCGATCGGGGCCATCGCGGCACGAGCGTCCTCGACCTGGGCCTGCGGCACCTTCAGCTCGAGCGGGCGCTCGACCACCAGGGCCGCTGCGCCCGCCTCCACCGCAGCTGGGGCGAAATCGTGCCCGTCGGTTCGCTCACCCGGGAAGCAGAAGAAGAGCGTGCCCGGGCCGATGCGCCGGCTGTCGTAGGCCAGATCGCGGATCTTCACGGCCCCGTCGCCGCGCAGCTCCGCGGCCACACGGGCGGCTCTCAGCAGCTCTCCCAGCTCCATGTCCGGGCGATTCTAGGAGTGACCCCGTGTACAGCCCGGCTAGTGGGGTGAGATGCCCAGATAGGGCAGGGCGAACGCGGCGATCTCGCCGAAGACTGGCGCCGCGACGGCGCCGCCCACGTGCACGTACTCGGGCTCGTCGACGACCACCGCGACGAGCAGCTTCGGGCGCTCGGCCGGGGCGAAGCCGACGAACGAGGCCACGTACTTGGTGTCCGAGTAGGTCCCGTTCTCGACCTTCTGCGCCGTACCGGTCTTGCCCGCCAGCACGTAGCCGGGCACGCTCACGGCCGACGCCGTGCCGCCCGGCTCGAGCACGCCCTCCAGCATCCCGCGGAGCTGCGCCGCGACCCGCGAGCTGATCACACGGTGCGGATCGGCGTCCTCCTGCACCGGCTGGCTCCCGACCGACTCGATCAGTGTTGGGCGCCTCAGGGTGCCGCCGTTGGCGATCGCCGAGTAGGCGGCCGCCATCTGCATCGGGGTGACGGCCAGCCCCTGGCCGATGGGGAGGTTGCCCATCGTCGAGCCCGAGTAGTCCTCGAGCTCCGGCACGATGCCCCGCTCCTCACCCGGAAAATCCAGGCCCGTGGGCTGGCCGAAACCAAAGCGGTTGATCCACTCGGAGAAGCGGGTCGCGCCCTCCTTCATCCCGATCGTCACGGCACCCACGTTCGAGGACTGGGCCAGGATCTCGGCGGTCGTCAGGGTGAGCGCCCCACGCGGATGCGCCTCGCCGATGGTCCGGTCATAGACGCGGATCTCCGGGGGCAGATAAAAGCTCGAGCGCGGCGTCACCACATGGTCGGAGAGCGCCGACGCGACGGTGAACGCCTTGAAGGTCGAGCCGGGTTCGTAGGTGAACCCCGTCGCCCGGTTCTCGAGCTCCTCGGGGGTCGCGTTCTGGAGGTCGTTGGGGTCGAAGGCCGGCCAGTTGGCCATCGCGAGGATCTCGCCGGTGTTCGGGTTCATGACGATCGCGCTCGCGCCCTTCGCCCCGTGCTGCTGCGCCGCCCGTGAGAGGGCCTCCTCGGTCTTCCCCTGGATCGCGGCGTCGATCGTCGTCTGGATGTCCTCACCCACGCTCGCCGGCTTCACGGTCTCCATCCGCAGGGGCCGGCCGAGCGCGTCGTGGACGACGTCCTGCTCGCCGTTCGCCCCGCCGAGTACCTCGTTCTCGGAGTGCTCGAGCCCTGTGAGGCCCTGGTTGTCGGTCCCGACCGCGCCGATCACCTGCGAGGCCAGCTCGCCCTGCGGGTAGAGCCGGCGGCTGGTCGCGACGGTCGAGATCCCGGGGATGTCGAGCATCTCGATCCTGGCGGCGGTGCTCGCCTCCACCTTGCGCGCCACGTACTCGAAGCCCGAGTTGCCGTCGCCGAGCTTCGAGACCAGATCGGTCGTCGGCTCGCCGAGGATGTCGTGCAGGCGAAGCGCCGTCTGCCCCACGTCCTTGACCTGGTACGGGGTGGCGATCACGTCCGCGGCGTCCTCGGACGACGCCAGCACCTTGCCGTTGCGATCGAGCACGCGGCCACGCTGACCGGGGACGGTCACCTCGGCGACCTGCTGGCTGCGCGCCTCGGCGCGCAGGTCTGCGCCCCTCACGCCCTGCAGCCAGAACGAGCGGGCGGCGGCGAACGAGAAGACCAGCAGGAATGCGCAGACGAGCAGCCCCAGCCGGCGGTCGATGCCCCGCATGCCTGGGCCCTAGAGCCCGACGCCTCCGGTCGTGCCCGTTGACGATCCGCTCGAGGCGCCGCTGCTGGATGGGCTCGTGCCCTGGGAGCCGCCCGCGGCTCCGCTGCTCGGAGTCGGCGCGGTCGCGGGCGGGACGGTGGTGGTTGGCGCTTCGGCGGTCGTGGTCGCGGCGGTGGTGGTCGTGGCGGGACTCTCCGTGGGGATCGGGGCGTACAAGGTTCCCGGCGCCGGATAGCTCGACGGCTGGCTCGGCGCCAGCAGGAATCCGTCGGTGGCGAGCAGGTGCGCCACCCGCCGGGCGTCGGCGTCGGCCGAGCTCAGGAAGGTGATCGCCTTCGGGTCGGGGTTCGCCAGACCGAGCCTGATGGCCTCGGCCTCGACCTCACTCGCCGAGAGTCTCTCCTCGATCTGCGCTTGAAGAGATGAGACCTCCGTCTTCAGCGCATCGATCTGCAGCGAGGTCCGGCCAGACCCGGCCGTGAGGCTGAGGCTGAGCACGTTCAGCGCGACGATCCCGCCGAGCAGCGCGCAGAGGACCGCGATCCACCCGCGGCCCCGGGTGAGCCGCACGATGAGGCCCGAGTCCGAGAGGTCGCGAACCGCGCCGGCGCTGCGCATCGCCGCCTGCGGGAAGAGGGCGGCGCCGGCCATCGCCGGTCTGATCAGCCTGCCCGCGGGCGGCTGCTGGACCCGCGCTGAAGATCTGGCGGTTCGCGCCCGCCGCTTGATGCGAGGGCGCTCCGCAGGCGAAGCCGAGGAGCGACCCGTCTTGCGGGGCGGCTTCCGGTGCGGCTTGGGCCGCGGCGCGGGAGCGGTGCGTGCTGCCGCAGCCTCCATCAGCCCTGCTCCTCGCGGATCTTGAGCGCGGCGCGCATGTGGGCGGATCCAGCGCGCGGGTTGCGCTCGAGCTCCTCGGTCCCCGGCGAGACGGCGCGTTTGGTGAGCAGCTCGGCCTCGGGCTCACGGCCGCAGACGCAGACCGGCAGCTCCGGCGGACAGACGCAGCCGCGGGCGCGGTCGGCGAGGAAGCGCTTCACGCGCCGGTCCTCTAAGGAGTGGAAGGAGATCGCCCCGAGCCGCCCGCCCAGCCTCAAAATGTTCCAGGCGAGCGGGAGGGCCCGGTCGAGCGCCTCGAGCTCACCGTTGACCGCGATGCGGATCGCCTGGAAGGTGCGCTTGGCCGGATGACCGCGCCCGAAGCGCTCGGAGGGCGGGATCGCGGCCTTGATTGCGGCGACGAGCTGGGCGGTCGTCTCGATCGGGCGGCGCTTCACGATCTCGCGGGCGATGGAGCCCGCGCGGCGCTCCTCGCCGAGCTCGCGGATCGCGAGTGCCAGGCGGTCCTGGGGCCATTCGTTCACCACGGTCGCGGCTGAGAGGCTCTGGGTGGGGTCCATGCGCATGTCGAGCGGTGCGTCGTAGGCGTAGGAGAAGCCACGCTCCCACGCGTCGACCTGCATCGAGGACATGCCGAGGTCGAAGAGGATCCCGTCCGGACGTGTGCCCTCGCCGCGCAGACCCTCGAGGGCGGCGACGAAGTCCGCGCGCAGGAAGCGGGCGCGGCAGGGCACGTCGGTCGCGAACTCGCGCCAGCGCGCCTCGGAGGCCGGATCACGGTCCACGGCAATCAGCTCGCCCTCGGCACCAAGCCGGTCGGCGATCAGGCGCGCGTGGCCGCCACCGCCGAACGTGCAGTCGACGAAGGTCTCGCCAGGGTGCGGATCAAGCAGGTCGATCAGCTCCTCGGCTAGGACGGGTTCGTGTTCCGTGGGCACGTACGTAAGGTTCGCGGTTGATTCGGCGGCGGTGTTTATGGCCGCCGGATGTGTTGATCCCACCGCCCTGTGTGTCGCGGTGCCCATCTCAGCCTCCTCGTTCGTCCTCGGAGAGGTTCTCCGCCACTCCCGAGACCTCCTCCGCCATCTCCTCCTCGTAGGCGGCCCAGCGCGCGGCGTTCCAGATCTCGAACCAGTCGTCGGAGCCGACGATCACGCAGGGGCCCTCCCCCAGGCCGGCGTGCTCGATCAGCTTCTTCGGCAGCCGGATGCGGCCCGCCGAGTCGAGGGTGTCGTCGAAGGCGCCGCCGTGGAAGTGGCGGCGCATCATCCGTCCCTGGCGGCCGAGCGGGTTGGTCTTGCCGAGGAACTGCTGGGTGAAGCGCTCGTAGCCGGCGGGCGCGAACACCCAGACGGAGGGTTCGAGCCCCTTGGCGAGAACGACTCCATCGGCAAGCGCCGCGCGGAACCTCGACGGGACCGTGAGGCGGTCCTTCGCATCCAGGTTGTGCTCGTACTGACCGAGAAACGACAAGTGGGCTTCCTCTTCAGAAGATTGAGTTGGCCCCCCGAGATTCGGAGCGGGCCGGGGTGGTGAGGTGGGAGGAGCCTCATCACCCCGGCCCTATGACCAACTCTCGGTCGCCACGCTAACCCACTCTGTCCCACTTTGCAACACATCGTGGCGCGGCGAATTGGACCGAATCCGTCGGACGGAATTGCTAGCCGCCCATCTACCGGCCCGAAATCAGCATTCCCATGCGGTTTGCGGCGACAGGGCGTCGTCGCTGACCGCACCGCCCAGAGGGCGGTTCCTGCAATCGCGGTTGCAGGAAGGAGGATCGCCCTCGAACGTTCTGGGTCTAGAACCCCGCCATGAAGCGGTCGATATTGGCGAGCAGGCCGGCGGCGATCATCAGGAGGACCGAGGGGACGAGGAGCAGCGCGACGGCTAGCTGGATCTTCGGCGCGGCGCGCGCGGCCTGCTCCTCGATCCGGCGGCGCTGTACGACGCGCAACGCCGTGGCCTGCTCGCGGAGCTGATCGGCGAGCGGCGAGCCGTAGCGCCGCGAACGCTCGATCACCCCGCACATCGCGGCCACCTCGCGCACCGGAGCGCGGCGTCTCAGCGAGTCGAGCGCCTCGCTCTGCGCGAGTCCGCAGGAGCTCTCGGCCGAGAGCATTGCGAGTTCGCGCGCCAGCGGCCCCTCCCCATCGCCGAGCTCCGCCAGCCCGGCCATCGGACTGCGCCCGGCGGCCGTCCCGACAGCGAGGAGATCGAGGGCGTCCGGCAGGCCGCCACGGAGAGCCCGGAGACGCCGGCGGGCCCGGTGCTCGAGCCAGGCGTCGGGTCCCAGGAAACCGGCGGCGGGCAGGGCTGCAGCGACGATCCAGGCGAGACGGCTGGGGGCGGCCGGCGCAAGCACAAGGGACCAGAGCGCTCCGGCCAGGGCGCCGCCGAGCTTGGCGGCGAGCAGCGACGCCACCGAGATGCGCTCCGCCAGGCCAGCTCGGGCGATACGAGCGGAGAGCCCGAGCCGTGCGTCCGCGACCGCCAGCGCCGGGGCTCCGGCAAGCGAGCCGAACATGTCTGGGCCGGGACGGTCCCCCGAGCCAGCCCGCCGATCTGCCGAACGCCCGCGCTCCGGCAGGATCTGTGCCGCTGCGCCGAGCGCGAGCAGCAGCGCGAGCACGGCGAGGATCAGCGGAAGTGTCACTCGGTGGGCCTTCCCAGGCGGCGAATCACCGCGAATCCCATCAGCTGCAGGCCGGCGGCCGCGACCAGCATGGCGGCCGACGCAGGCTCCCCGAGTACCCGGGAGATGAAGCCGGGCTGCAGGAGCTCGGCGAACAGCGCCGCACCGGCGGGCAGCGCCACCACCAGCAGGCCGGTGAACCGGGCCTGGGTGGTGGCGGCGCGAGCCTCATCGTCGACACGGTCCCGCTCCGCGCTCGCCGCGGCCAGGCGGCGCATCAGGGCCGCCACGTCACCCCCCGCCACCTGCTGGCTGAGCAGCGCCACCGACAGCGAGTCGACCCGATCCGAGTGCAGCCTGCCGCGCATCGCACCGAGGGCATCAGCGGTGGAAACACCGAGCTCTAGATCAGCCGCGACGCGAGAGAGCTCGGCCGCCGATGGGCCCTCGAGCGACTCGGCGGCCGCCGCGACCGCCCCGCGCACCGAGTGCCCGCCGGAGATCGCGTCGGCGATTGCCGAGGCGATGTCGGGGACCGCACGCTCGACCGCCCGCCGGTAGCCCTCCTTCCTTCTGGCGACGATGGCTCCGACGAACCAGGGCCCGGCAGCCGCGCCGACCGCGAGCGGCCCGAGTCCGGTCAGCAGGATCGCGACCGCCGCGATCGCTCCGCTGCCGAGCAGGGCGAGGCGCCTGTGCTCCTCGGCGCTCGGCACGTAGCCCTCGCGAGCGATGCGGCTCAGCGGGCTGACGGCCTCGCGCATCCAGGCCGCAAGCCGCGGGGCCGACAGGATCGCCTCTCGGATCGCGACCGCTACCAGGCCGCCGGCCAGCGCCGCCAGCGCGATCAGGGCCGCCGGGCCCAGGGCCGCTCCTCCGTCTCGTTCCCGAGCCTGAACAGGCCCCGCACCCCGACCGATCCCGCCGTCCTCACCACCTCCGCCACCTCGACGACGCGGCGCGAGCCGTCGCTGAGACGTGCGAGGTGGATGACGAGGTCGAGACCGCGTCCGAGCTGCTCCCGGATCGCCTCGTGCGGCAGCCCGACGCCCGCCATCAGCGCCAGGGTCTCCACCCTGCGCAGCGCGTCCTCGGGGGAGTTCGCGTGCACGGTCGAGAGCGCGCCCTCGTGCCCCGTGTTGAGAGCCATCAGCAGGTCGAGCGCCTCTTCCCCGCGCACCTCGCCGATCACGATGCGGTCCGGGCGCATCCGCAGCGCGCCGCGCAGCAGCTCCCTGATCGTCACCCGGCCACGGCCCTCGACGTTCGCCGGGCGGCTCTCCAGGCGGACGACGTGCGGTTGCCGCAGGCGCAGCTCGGCGGCATCCTCGATCGTGATCACCCGCTCGTCCGCGTCGATGAACGCCGACAGCGCGTTGAGCAGCGTCGTCTTGCCGGATCCGGTGCCGCCGCTGACCAGGATGCTCCGCCGCGCGCCCACCGCGGCAGCGAGCTCGTCGTGGAGCTCCTCGGTGAGCGTGCCCAGCGCGACCAGCTCCCGCGGTCCCGGGCGGGCCGCCGAGAAGCGCCGGATCGACATCGTCGGGCCATCGACGGCGAGGGGCGGAATCACGACGTGGACGCGCGATCCGTCCTCGAGCCTCGCATCCACCATCGGGCTGAGCTCATCGACCCGGCGCCCGAGGGGGGTGAGGATCCTCTCGATCGCGTCTCGCAGCGCCCCGTCGGACGGGAAGCGGACATCGGTGTGCTCGATCCGGCCCCGGCGCTCGACGTAGACCCGCTCGTGGCCGTTGACCATCACCTCCTCCACCGACGGATCGGCGAGCAGCTCCTCGAGCGGCCCGAGGCCGACCGCTTCCCGCAGGATCAGCTCGCAGAGGCGCTCGCGCGTGGAGGGCTCCAGCACCGCCGCGTCCTCGTCAACCAGCTCGCGGACCGCCTCCGGGAGCGGGCTCAGCGGCCCGGCTCCGGCGGCGGCTTCGGCCCGTCGGCGTTCGATCAGGCGACGCCGGAGCTCATTCGCCAACTCGTCCAGATGTCTGCGGCGGACGCGTTCGTCCACCCAGATCTAAGGGACGAACCGGGGCCTACTCGCCCCCGTCCGGGGCTGGGGAGGGAAACAGGGTCTCCGTGAAGCCACCCATCTGGTGGTACATGCGGTTCTCGATCCGAAGCAGCCAGAGCAGGGAGACGATCGCCACGGCACCGCCAATGCCGGCGCAGACTCCGAGCGGCGCGTCGGTGAAGGTCCCGACGGCGATCGCGATCGCGGCTCCACCGACGACGCTGTTGATCACCGCGATCATGCTGCCGGTGGTGAAGAACTGCTGCCGGCGCTCCAGGGCGACACCCATGTTCCGCATCACCCCCATTGCGTCGTCGTGCCCGGAGAGCATGAAGTAGCGCCGCTCCTCGCCGGCAAGGTCGAGGTAGTAGTTGCGGATCCGGTTGATAGCCCTCCCGAGCATCATGTCCTCCACCCCGTTCTCGACGACCCGGATGAAGGTGAAGAGTCCGAGCACGTAGAGGGTCGGCAGGGCGGTCAGGGCGAAGACGTTGAAAGTGTCGCCCACCTCGGTGATCTGGCCGATGAAGCCAAGCGCCACCAGGGTGCTGGAGACCGAACTGATGTAGAGGGCGGCCCGGGACGAGCTCTCGCCGGTCGTCTGGGCGCGCGCGCCGGCAAGTCCGAAGTGCTCGGTGGTTAGCGCCGTAAGTACGGCCTGGCGATCGGGATCGGCCACTGCTCGACGGTAGCCTGGGGTGCGGACGTGGCCCGGATCGAGGTCCAGCAGGCGGACATCACCAAGCTCGAGGTCGACGCGATCGCGAATGCGGCCAACACCGAGCTCCGCCACGGCGGCGGTGTCGCGGGAGCGATCTCCCGTGCGGGCGGGCCATCGGTCCAGGCCGAAAGCGACGAGCGGGCGCCGATCGAGCTCGGCGAGGCCGTCGAGACGAGCGCCGGTGAGATGCCCTGCCGATGGGTGATCCACGCCGCGACGATGGTGCTCGGCGGCCCGACCTCGGCGGAGATCATCCGCAAGGCCACCGCGAACACGCTCGCGAAGGCGGATGAGCTCGGCACGAAGAGCCTGGCGCTGGTCGCCTTCGGCACGGGAGTCGGCGGCTTCCCACCGGACGAGGCGGCGCGGATCGAGGTCGAGGAGGCTCGCCGCCATCTCGAGGGCGAAAGCGGGCTCGAGCGGATCGTCTTCGCCGTCCGCGGCGAGGACGCCGAGCGCGCGTTCCGGTCCGCGATGAGCAAGAGCGCCTGAGCCAGTCTCATTGGGAGACATGGCCTTCGCCCCACCCGCGCGCCATCTGCTCCGCGCCAAGGACCTCGCCGACGCCCGCTACTCGGAGCGGATCGAGGTTGCGGACATGGCCGGCGCGGCGGGGCTCTCCAAGGCGCACTTCAGCCGCGAGTTCAGCCGGACCTTCGGTGAGTCGCCGCACCACTACCTGCTGACGAGGCGGCTCGAGCGCGCGGCCGCTCTTCTTCGCCTCACCGACTGGACGGCTGGTGAGATCTGCGTCTCGGTCGGCCTGCAGAGCGTGGGCTCATTCACGACCAGCTTCAAGCGCGCCTTCGGCGAGACCCCGACCGCCTATCGCGCCAAGTTCCCGCCCGCCGCCAACCACGTGCTGGTCCCCGCATGCGTACTCCGCGCCTATGGCCGACCCAACGCAGCACGTTTGGAGAAGACAGCGGACAGTTTCGGGACTAGCTTGGCGCTGACGACGTAATCCGAAGCAGGAGGAACGATGATCAGGATCGCCAACGTGCAGCTCTGGGTCCACGACCAGGACGAAGCCGTCGCCTTTTGGACCGAGAAGGTGGGAATGGAAATCCAAACCGACGTGACGCTGCAGGAGCTCGGCTTTCGCTGGCTCGTGGTCACTCCGCCCGGGCAGGAGGACATCGGTCTCGTGCTCATGGCGATCCCGGGCGAACCGGTGATGGACGCCGCGACCAGAAAGCAGGTCGAGGAACTGATGTCGAAGGGCTTCGCCGGAACGATCTTCCTCGTCACGGATGACGTGCAGCGCGACTACCGGGAGCTCAAGGGCCGCGGAGTCGAGTTCACACAGGATCCGACCGAGCAGCCGTACGGGATCGACACGGCGTTCCGGGACCCCTCTGGCAATTCGATCCGCCTGGCTCAGCTCAGCGAGATCCCGGCCAGCTGATCAGGCTCGCGGCAAGAGGCGAATCTCGCGACCGGCGCTTTGTGCGGCGATCAGCGAGAGCGCCTGCGGCTCGGTGACGGCGAGCGTGGCATTCCAGGGCTCGCCGGGCCCGGCCGGCGCCGCCAGCGCGAGCAGCTTCACGGCGCTGGCGGCGATGCGGGCGCGCGCGGTGCGACCGAGTCCAGCCTGGCGGGAGACCACGACGTCCACCGATCGCCCCTCCGGCGTGGCGCCGCCCACGGTAAGCGCCTCAGCCCCCGCCACAGCGACCTGCACCGGGCGTAACCCCGACCCGATGCCCGGCTCCGGCGGCTCCTTGGCGTGCGGGATGACCATCTGCACACCCAGCACGTACGAGCCGGGTGGAACCGCGGCCGCGGGCGCGCGACCCAACGCGTCGGCCGGGCGGGTCAGCGCTCCCGGGGGGACGAAGCTCGCCGGCACGCGGCGCACCGCCAGCGCCGCTTGGGCTCTTTCGACGTCGATCGGCTCGCCGGCCGCCAGTTTCAAGGTCGCGACCACCACCGGGCGCAGGGGGCCGTAGCGGGCCTCGAGCCGGGAGCGGTACCGCCCTGCGACGGTCGCGGCGAGCACCGCGCAGATCAGCGCCGCGATCAGGAAGGCGAGCGCGCGTGCGCGGCGGCTCACGCCGCCAGCGAGTAGCCCGGCTCGGCCAGGGGCAGCTCGAGCGCCGCGACACAGCCGCTCCCCGTGTGGCAGAGGGCGAAGCGCCCGCCATGGGCGCTGGCCACCTGCGAGACGACTTCCGTGCCGTGCCCGCGCCGTGGATCGGGATCACCCCGCACCGGGCCCGGCCCGACGCCGTTTGCGACGGTGATCCGGAGCCGCCCGGCGACCTCGGCGCCGGTGACGACGATGGGCGGCCCGCCGTGCTCGAGAGCGTTCGAGACGAGGTTGTCGAGCGCCTGCGCGAGCCGGGCGGCGTCGCCCTCGACTGGCGCGGGCCCGGCGTCCCAGTAGACGCGGATCCCGTCCGCCCCGGCGGCCTGCGGACGCCAGCGCTCCATGCACGCCATCACCGACTCGCGGCAGGAGAAGCGGCGGGGTGGCCGTGCCGGTGACTCCCCGTTGAGGGTGCCGTCGAGGTCCTGGAGCGCGCTGGCTGCGAGCTCCAGGAGGCCGCGCCTGCTGGCGACCGGCGGTGCCGCCGCAGGACGGCCGCCACCGTCCTCCAGGAGAAGCAGCGCCTGGAGCGGGCGCCGCAGCTCGTGCAGGGCCAGGTTCAGAGCGCGCTTGTGCCCCGGGGTGATCATGGGTCGACGAGCCTGTAGCCGACCCCCCAGCAGTTGGAGACATAGCGCGCGCCCTCCGGATCGAGCTTTCTCCGCAGGCGGCTGGCGTGGGAGTCGAGGGTCCGCGTGCGCCCCTTCGACCGGAACCCCCAGACGTCGCGCAGCAGCTCGTCCTTGGTGAAGACCCGGTGCGGCTCCGCCGCCAGGGCCCGGAGCAGCGCGAACTCCTTGTTGGCGAGCTGAACCTCCCGCCCCCCGACCTCGACCCGCCGGGTCAGCGGATCCAAGGCCAGGTCCCCGATCCGGAGCGGACCCCGGCGCCTGCCGCTGCGCCGCCGCAGCACGGCGGCCATCCGGGCGAGCAGCTCCGGGTAGTGGAATGGCTTCGGAACGTAGTCATCGGCGCCGGCCTCGAAGCCGCGCAGGCGGTCGGCCTCGCTGGTCCGTCCGGAGAGAACGAGGACGGGCAGCTCCGGGTCGAACCGCTCACCGGATGCGCGGATCTCCCGAAGCACGTCGATCCCGGACGCGTCCGGGAGCCCCAGGTCGAGCACCATCAGGTCGGGGTGGTTGTAGCCGCAGAGGCGCAGCGCATCGGACGCGCTCGGCGCCGGCAGGGCCCGGTAGCGGTCCGCGGTCAGGTGATCGCAGAGCAGCTCGCGCGTCGGGTCGTCGTCCTCGCAGACCACCACCGTCGCCAGCTCTTCGGTCTTGGGCAGCACGCCTCTATAAGCGCGGGCTCCCCGGCACTCTCCCCCGCCTACGGAGAGGGGAGCTCGAGCACGGCAGCCGCGCGACGGCAGCGGAAGACGCGACCTGGCGGGACGTCGCGGCAGAACTCGATCACGAGGCCTTCGCGATCGAGGAACAGCAGATCGAGGCGAAAGCGCATGCCCACCGTGTGGACGCTACGGCAGCCCGGGATTAGCAGTCCCGCCCCTGCGCGCTCGCGCGAGAGCAAGGCCAGGCCGAGCAGGCGGCTGAGCCGCGTCGTCGCGACTGGGACGTCGAAGCCGAGGAGGCGCCGACGCTCGAGGGCGCGGAATCTGAGTGGTACTGGCTCCACATTTAGGTCATCGCTCAGGAGGTGACCTTCGCCCCCACCACTGCCGTCCAAGTGGACGGATAGCGTCCCGACCGTGGAATACGCAACTCAGCCGCCAGTCGCGGTCGCCCGTGAAGAGTCCGGCTTCCTGCAGCGCGTCTTCCTCTGGATGTTCGTCGGGCTCGGGATCACCGGCGGCGTCGCCGGACTGATCGGCTCGAACGACAGCCTGCTCACCGACATCACCGAGACCCCCGGGCTGGTGCTCGGCGTGGTGTCGCCCAGCTAGCGATCGTCTTCGGACTGATCTTCCTGATCAACCGAATCTCGGTCGGCCTGGCGACCGTGCTCTTCCTGGTCTACTCCGCGACGGTCGGCGTCACCTTCGCCTTCCTCTTCGAGCCCTACACCGCCCAGTCGATCTTCACGGCGTTCCTGGTCACGGCCGGGATGTTCGGCGCGCTCGCCGTCTGGGGCGCGGTCACGGACATCGACCTCACCAAGGTCGGCTCGATCGCGTTCATGGCTCTGATCGGCCTGATCCTGGCGACCATCGTGAACATCTTCTGGCCAACGAGACGCTCTACTGGATCACGACGTACGCGGGGGTGCGGATCTTCGGCCAGCAGCGCTAGCCGGCCACACCAGCTCGCTAGCTTCATGGCATGCCCGAAGCGGACGAGACACCGACGCTCTATGAGTGGGCGGGCGGCCGGGAAGCATTCAAGCGCTTGATCGAGGCGTTCTACGACCGGGTGGAGGGCGACGAGCTGATCTCGCCGCTGTTTCCCGGAGGGGTCAGCCGGGAGCATCGAGACCACGTGACGCTCTGGTGGTCCGAGGTGTTCGGCGGGCCGGCCGAGTACAGCGAGAAGGTGGGCGGCTACCCGCACATGGTCAACAAGCACAGGGACCTGGCGATCACCCCCGAGCAGCGCCTGCGCTTCGCCAGCCTGATGAGCCTTGCCGCCGATGACGCCGGACTCCCCACTGATCCCGAGTTCCGCTCCGCCTTCATGGCCTACGTCGAGTGGGGCAC
>DATFOK010000015.1:0-22843 GCA_035265665.1 Solirubrobacterales bacterium
GTCCTCGCGCGTCAGCTGGTGCACCGCCGAGACCACCGGTAGGCGGCCGATGAACTCGGGGATGAGGCCGTATGACAGGAGGTCTTCCGGCATCACCTGGGACAGCAGCTCGCTCGCTTCGACCGAGCGCTTGGAGCGGACGTGCGCCCCGAACCCGACGGCGTTCTTGCCGATGCGCTTCGCGATGATCTTCTCGAGGCCGGAGAAGGCGCCTCCGCAGATGAAGAGGATGTTCGTTGTGTCGATCGAGAGGAACTCCTGGTGCGGGTGCTTACGCCCGCCCTGCGGCGGCACCGATGCCACCGTCCCCTCGAGGATCTTGAGGAGCGCCTGCTGCACGCCCTCGCCGGAGACGTCGCGCGTGATGGACGGGTTGTCCGCCTTGCGCGCGATCTTGTCGACCTCGTCGATGTAGATGATCCCGGTCTCGGCCTTCTTCACGTCGAAATCGGCGGCCTGGATCAGCTTGAGGAGGATGTTCTCGACGTCCTCACCGACGTAACCGGCCTCGGTGAGGGCCGTGGCATCGGCGATCGCGAAGGGGACGTTGAGGATCTTGGCCAGGGTCTGGGCGAGCAGTGTCTTGCCGCAGCCGGTGGGGCCGAGCAGCAGGATGTTCGACTTCTGCAGCTCGATCTCGGACTCCTCGCCGTTGGAGGACATCTGGACGCGCTTGTAGTGGTTGTAGACCGCGACCGAGAGCGCGCGCTTGGCGCCCTCCTGTCCGACCACGTACTCGTTAAGGACCTCCCAGATCTCCCTGGGCTTCGGGAGGTTCTCGAGCTCGAAGGTCGGCGGAGCCGTGAGCTCCTCGTCGATGATCTCGTTGCAGAGATCGATGCATTCGTCACAGATGTAGACGCCGGGCCCGGCGATCAGCTTCTTCACCTGGCGCTGCGACTTGCCGCAGAAGCTGCAGAGGAGCTGCTCGTTGGATTCGGTGGGACGTGCCAGCGGATTACTCCCTCGGTCTCGCTTCGCCCGGCCGGCTCCTTCCTCGCTTCGAAGCTTAGACGCCCGCCGACCTCGGCCTACGCACACGACTACGCCGCGTAGGGGCTGTTTCCTTCCGCCGTTACGTCGGCGCACCTCTGGCCGACCGTACCCCGGCAGTCGGTTTGCCGCGGCTATCTGCCGCTCAGTGCCCCGATCACGTCCTTGGCGTGAGCGACCGGCACTCTGCTCCCCTCGAGCTCGATTCGCGAGCCGCTCTCGGGGTGAATCAGCTCGAGCACGCGGACGTTGACGCGCTGGTGGACCTTCACCTCGAGCCCGGCCCGCTTCGCCGAAAAGATCAGCGAGCCGGGTGTCTTGCTGCGCGAGCGCCCGTCGAAGCCGTAGACGGCTTCAGCGGTCACCCCCACCAGCATCCATTGCGGCATGCCACTGCTCGCCTCGTTCGCTCGCATGCCCCCGGCAGCGCCGGCGATCTCGCCGACCGCCTCGCCGGCAGAGCCGGCTGCCGCGCCGATGTCACCGCCTGCCAGACCGCCGACGAACATCGAGCCGGTGTGGCCGCGAGGATTGAACTGCCCGGCGGCGAGCACCTGCTCGTCAATACCTTCGCGAGCGAGGGCCTGCTGCACCGCGCGTTCCATCGCTTCCCCGGACATCGCTCTCCTCTCAGCGCTCGAGGTTAGTCAGCTGTAGCGGTCCCAGGCCCGCAGGTAGGGCTCCGGATTTATCGGCCGGCCGAGCCTGTGGAGCTCGAAGTGGAGGTGGCAGGGGGTCGAGCCCGCGTTGCCGGTGCGGCCGATGTGGCCGACGATTTGCCCGAGGTGCAAGGTGTCTCCCTTCTCGAATCGGGAGGGACGCACCATGTGCGAGTACCAGTACCAGCGACGCTCGCGGAGGCCCTTGATGACCAGGAAGTTGCCGTCGAGGCGGGCGTCGAAGGCGCTGCGGACGAC
Organism: Solirubrobacterales bacterium; assembly: GCA_035265665.1. Lineage (GTDB taxonomy): Bacteria > Actinomycetota > Thermoleophilia > Solirubrobacterales > 70-9 > DASUPK01. The sequence goes on from DATFOK010000015.1 coordinate 1,911, forward strand.
GACGCCGGTGCGCGCGGCCGCCAGTGGCGTGCCACAGCGGGCCGTGATGTCGTAGCCGATGTGCCTGCGGCCGCCGCTCCGGGCGGCGCCGAACTCGCCGACCGCCCCACGCGTCCCGTGCGGGCCACGCACGGGGAAGAGGTGACCCCGGAGTTCGACGCTTCCGGCCTCTTTCTGATTCCCGCCGTCGAGCGCCACGACGACCCGGTAGGTCCCGTCAGCGACCGGCCGGCCGCCATCGTTCAGGCCGTCCCACCTCTCCACCTGATCGGTGCCCGCCTCGACACCGGGCAGCTCGATCCGCCGCACCTCCTTGCCCCCGCCGGCGATTCGAATCGAGACATCGGCCGGCGCCGAGCCATCGATCCGGAACTCGATCCGCACGCCATCGACCGAATCCGTGAAGGCTCGCTTGGGGGTGACGGACGCCTGCAGGACCGCGGCGTCATCGGCGGTACCAACCCCGGGCAATGAAAGGAGCCAGATCGAGGCGAGGAGGACCGCCAGGCCCACCGTGAATGAAGGGTTTGGTCCCCTATAGGGGCCCAAAGGCTTCAATCGACGCGCGGCTAGCGGTGCTCGATCACGCGGTCGACGATCTTGTACTCCTTCGCCTCCTCCGCGCTCATGAAGTAGTCGCGCTCGGTGTCCTTCGCGACCTTGTCGAGGGGCTGCCCGGTGTGCTTGGAGATGATCTCGTCGAGCCGCTGGCGGACGTCGATGATCTCCTTGGCGTGGATCTCGATGTCGGTCGCCTGGCCGGAGAAGCCGCCCGAGACCTGGTGGATCAGGATCTTCGAGTTGGGAAGCGCCATGCGCTTCTCCTCGGCGCCGCCCGCGAGCAGCAGCGCGCCCATGCTCATCGCGACGCCCACGCAGATGGTGGACACGTCGGGCTTGATGAACTGCATCGCGTCGTAGATCGCGAGCCCGGCGTAGACGGAGCCACCCGGCGAGTTGATGTAGATCGAGACGTCCTTGTCCGGATCCTCGGACTCGAGGTGGATCAGCTGGGCGACGATCAGGTTCGCGATGTCCTCGGTCACCGGCGTGCCGAGGAAGATGATCCGCTCGTTGAGCAGACGCGAGTAGATGTCGAACGCCCGCTCGCCGCGGGAGGTCTGCTCTACCACCATTGGGACCAGGGGACTCATCGGTGCGGGAGCATAGCGACCGCCTGGGACCGGCCGGACGCGGGAGAATCCGGCGATGGTGCCCGAAGGGGAGATCGTCACGGTCGGCCACTCCAACCACGAGGAGCGCGAGTTCGTCGAGCTGCTCCGCGGCGCCGGGGTCGAGCTGATCGCGGATGTCCGCCGCTATCCGGGCTCCCGCCGCCAACCCCACTTCGAACGAACCGCCCTGGCGGCGGTGCTGCTCCAGGCCGGGATCGGATACCGCTGGCTCGGGGAGACTCTCGGCGGACGGCGCAAGCCGCGGCCCGACTCACCCAACGGCGGTTGGGAAAGCGGCCAGTTCCGCGGCTACGCCGACCACATGGCGAGCGCGGAGTTCACCGCCGGGCTCGCCGAGCTGGAGGACCTCGCCGGTGAGCAGCGGGTCGCGATCATGTGCGCGGAGGCCTGGTGGGTCCGCTGCCACCGCCGCCTGATCGCCGACGCGCTCGCCGCGCGGGGCTGGCGCGTCCTGCATCTCGGGGCGGACGGACGACTGGAGGAGCACAAGCTCACGGACTTCGCCGTCGTCGAGGATGGGATGGTGACCTACCCGGAGGCGCAGACGAGCCTCGGGGTCTAGGCGCGACCGCTGCTCTTCGGCGAACGCCCATTGTCGGGCTTGCCGTTCTGGGGGTTGACCAGGAACGGCATGGTCCGGCGCAGCTTCCGGAGCTCGAGCGCCCTGACGATGTAGAGGCCGAATAGGGCGAGCATCACCACGAACGAGGCGATGCCGGCGATCGCGCCGACTTCTTCGATCGCCTTGGGAAGGGCGCTGGCGAGCAGGGCGGCCAAGGCAGCGGATCGTAATGGCCGAAGGGGCTACTCGGAGCCGGGCGTCCAGAGGGCGCCCTTCTCCTCGCGCTCCTTCTCGGGGGTCCAGATCTCCTCGCGAGCCTGCGCCTGCTCCATCGGGATCGGCTTCGCCCCCTCGGCGATCAGCTCGAGGGCCCGGCGCATTCGCAGGTCGTCCTTGAAGAGCTCCTCACGGCCTGACTCCCTGATCTCCCGCAGCGCGTCGGCGGGCTCGGGGTGTCCGTGGTCCTCGTGGCCCGGCGGGATCTGCAGCGCCTCGAGCTCGTCCTCCTCGGTGATCTCGATCCCCTCCGACTCAGCGACCGCCGCGAGCACCGCCTCGCGCTTCAGGGCCCGCTCGGCGTCCGGGCGGGCCTCCTCGATCATCTGCTCCCGCGTCTTGCCTTGGAGCTGCAGGTAGTTGTCGGGCTCCATTCCCTGGCGGCGAAGCGAGCGCTCCACCCTCCGCCACATCTCCTCGGCCCGGGCCTCGATCACCGGCCGCGGCAGCTCGACCTTCGCCTTGTCCACTGCCGCATCGAGGGCGTCCTCCTGGAAGCGCTCGGCGATCTGGCGATCGAGGACCTCCCTGATCTTCTCCGAGATATCATCGCGGAGCTCATCGAGCGTGTCGAACTCGGAGGCCTCCGAGGCGAAGTCGTCATTGAGCTCCGGGAGCTCCTTCTCGCGCACCTCCTTGACCTCGACGTCGAAGACGGCGGTCTTGCCGGCGACCTCCTCGGCCGGATAGTCGTCCGGGAAGGTCACATCGACCTGGCGCTTCGCGCCCGGCACCGCGCCCTCGAGGCCCCGTTCGAGCTCGGGCAGCACCCGGCCCTCACCCAGCTCCAGCAGATAGTCGCGGGCGCTGCCGCCCTCGAACGGCTCGCCGCCGATCTTGCCCTCGTAGTCGATCAACACGACGTCGCCCTTGTTCGCCGCCCGTTCGACCGGGTTCAGCCTGGCGAATCCCTCGCGCAGCCGGCTGATCTCGGTCTCCACGGCCTCCTCGGGTACCTCGGGCTCGGCCCGGCCGACCTCGAGTCCCTTGTACTCCCCGAGCTCGGCCCCCGGGCGCACTGCGACCTCGATCGAGAAGCGGAGCGGCTTGCCCTCCTCGGGAAGGTCGGACAGGTCGAGCTTCGGATCGCCGACCGGGTTGACTCCCGACTCGAGCATGGCGCGCTCATACCAGTCGCCCAGGGAGGACTCGAGCGCCTGGGTGAGCACGGTCTGGCGGCCGAGCCGCTGCACGACCATCTCCGCCGGCACCTTTCCCTTCCGGAAGCCGGGCAGCTTCATGTCCTTGCCGAGCTGCTGCGCGGTGCGATTGATGCTGCCCTCGACGTCCTTCGGATCGACGTCGACGTCGACCCGGACCCGCGAGTCGGGAAGCTCCTTTACCGTCGTCTCCATGGAGGAGACCACCTTAGACACCGGCAGACCCAGGCGAGTGCAGGTGAGCACGCGCGACCGCCTAGGCGCCTGGCTCTATACAGGGGCGCCGGGCCGACTGGCCTCCTTCTCCATCGACCTGGCGCTGTCGCTCGTCGCCCTCGGCGTCTGGTCGACCCGCCGTCTCTGGCGCCGGCTGCGGGGTCAGTCCTCGGCCGCGTAGCCGAGGATCGAGCGGTCGATCAGCCACTCGACCGGCGCGCGATCGTCGGTGTAGACCTCGCCGCCGGACAGGCGCGGCTCAATCAGCTGTGACTCCCTGGCCGCGATCACCCGCAGATCCTCGGGCAGCTCGGGCACGGCCTCGGCCAGGCGATCGGCGGACGCGGGCGCCTCGGTCGCCAGAAGCAGTGTGTTGGTGTCCTCGATCGGATCGCGCAGGACGGTCGGAAAGACCTCCGCGAGGGTGGCCCCGAGCACCTTCTCGAGGTCGTCGTTGCCCTCCGGGTGCCCGGCGTTGACGATCACCGCGCCTCCGGGGGCCAGTCGATCGCGGACCAGCTCGAAGAACTCCCTCGTCGCCAGGTAGAACGGGATGTAGGGCTGGCGGTAGGCATCGACCATGATCACGTCGTACCCGCCCTCGGAGTCCTCGAGCCAGGGACGCGCGTCCTCGTGGAACACCTCGAGCTTCGGGTTGTGGAGATCGAAGAAGCGCTCGCCCAGCCCGGTCAGCTCGGCGTCGATCTCAACCCCGTCGATCTCCGTCTGCGGGAAGTAGTGGCCGTAGGCGCGGGCCGTCGTCCCCGCCGCGTTGCCGAGGATCGCCATCCGTTCCGGGGGCTCATGACGGGCTGCGAAGGGCAGGACCAGGTAGCCATCCCAGACCCCGTCGGTGAGGTAGCTCCCCGGCCGGTAGAGGGAGTGGACCGCCTGCCCCTCGTTGAGCTCGAGCTGGCGCTCGCCGTCCTCCTCCTCGACGACGCGGATGTACTGCTCCTCGCTCTCCCCCTCGAACAGGACCTTCTCGCCGTCGGTCGCCTTCACGGTCCCGATCGGGATCGCAATTACGCCAGCGAGCGCCACCGGCAGCACGAGAAAGCGCCAGCCGAGCCCGGCCGCAGCGACCAGCCCGAGCGCGAGGGCGAAGGCGAGGAAGGTTCGCTGGGTGCCGATCAACGGGATGCCGACGAGGGCGGCGAGCATCGTCCCGAACAGGGAGCCGACGGTGGAGACGGCGTAGAGACGCCCCGCGGTACGCCCGGAGTGCTCGACGTCCGGAACCGCAAGCCGGATGGCCCAGGGGGAACAGGTACCGAGGAGGACGACGGGCATGGCGATCAGGAACAGCACCCCGACGAGCGAGCCGACGAAGGCGCCCGCCGAGATCTCGTCTAGCGCGTCGATTGAGATCTCGAAGAAGGGGCGGCCGGCGAACGGGACGACCGCAAGAAGGATCGCGGCGGCAGCAACCATCAGGCAGAGCTCGCGCAGGTGCGGGTAACGGTCGCCGAGCCTGCCTCCGAGCCAGTAGCCGACGGAGAGGGCGACCAGGACGACACCGATCGTGTTCGCCCAGACGATCGTCGAGGCGCCGAAGAACGGCGCCATCAGCCGCGCCGCGGAGATCTCCGCGCCGAGACTGGCGGTGCCGACGACGAAGACAAGCAGATAGAGGAAGCGGTTTCGCACCCCCTCGACTTCGAGCTCGGAGTCGTGCGGCGCCTGCCGCGCGGTGTCGACCGCGGTCACGTCCCCCCCTTGTGCAGGCGCTCCTCGAGTCGCGCCCCGCTGCCGGCGCGGACCGCGCGCTCGGCGCGCTCGCTGCTCAGGGCGACGCCACGCTGCTCGGCGAGGTCGAGGAGGCGCTGGCGCTCGGTGTCCTGCTTCGCCCACTCGAGGAAGAGCCAGGTGAGCACCCCGAGGGTGACGAAGCCCCCCTCCACCATCATGATCACGCCCGCGATGCCCTGGTCGGTCACCGCCGAGAGATGCCACCGGGCTTCCCCGGCGGCGTAGTCCGGATAGAAGACGGTGTTCGCCCACATGAAGGCGTTGCCGAGCACGATCCCGGTAAAGCGGACGCCGATCAGGTAGCCGATCTTGGCCGGGATCCCGAACCACTTCGGTTGCGGCAGCGGCCCGACCAGCGGCATCCACATCAGCACCCCGAACCCGATGAAGCAGGTGTGCTGGAGCGCGTGCACCCCGCCGTGCTCGGTCGCGGCCTGGTAGAGGAACGGGGCGTGCCACACGTAGAGATCCACCGCCCACAGCGGCAGCGCGATCAGCGGATGCGCCAGGTGGCGCATCCAGCCCAGCCAGCGATTGGCGAGCAGCGGCTGCAGCACCGGACCGGTCAGGCCGAGCACGATCAGCAGCGCTCCGATGTCCCCCATCAGCAGGTGCTGGGACATGTGCGCGAGCACCAGCTCGCCGTCGAGGTGGCCGAGCGGCGAGAGGAACGCGGCGGCAATCAGAAGGAGGCCGAGGGCGAAACAGAGGGTCCGCCAGGTCGGCACCGGCCGGCCCTCCTGCGCCAGGGTCAGTGTCCGGAAGGCGTAGGCCGTCGCGACCAGGGTGAGCCCGAAGACCTGGAGGGGCTCGAAGGCCGGGCCGCCGACATGAGCGAGGGGAAACACCTCCCCCATCGTAGGCTGGCTAGATCCAGTCGATCCGTCTGAAGAAGCTGACCAGCGCCACCACGCAGATCGCCATCAGCCCAAGCACCAGCGCGTAGCCGTAGTGCCAGTGGAGCTCGGGCATGTTGTCGAAGTTCATGCCGTAGACGGAGGCGATGAAGGTCGGCACGGCGACGATCCCGGCCACGGCCGAGATCTTCTTGACGACGACGTTCTGGTTGACGCTGACCAGGGCGAGGTTCGCCTGCAGCACGCTGGTGAGCAGCTCGCGTTGCGCGCTTACCTGCTCATCCACCCGGCGCGCATGGTCCGCGACGTCCCGGAAGTAGCTGCGGAGCTCGCCCCGCACCCGCTCGTAGCGGCCCGCCTCGAGGTCCTCGAGGGGTCTGAGCAGAGGCCAGACGGCGCGATGGAACTCGATCACCTCCCGCTTCAGGTTGTAGATGCGGGCGGTCGGCGCCGGCACGTCGTCGTTGAAGACGTCCTTTTCGACCTCCTCGATGTCGTCCTCGATTGCATTGACCACCGGGATGTAGTCGTCGACGACCTTGTCGAGGATCGCCCAGATTGCCGACGCAGCCCCAAGCCGGAGAAGATCGGGACGGGCCTCCAGCCTCTGCCGCGCCGTGGCGAGCTCGCTGCCAGGCCCGTGCCGGACCGTGATCACGTAGCCCGGGCCCGCGAAGATGTGGATCTCCCCGAAGTGGACCTCCTCGCGGTCCTCGTGGTAGTGGGCCGTCTTGAGGACGATGAAGAAGTCCTCTCCATAGTCCTCGATCTTCGGCCGCTGATGAGCGTGCTGCGCGTCCTCGACGGCGAGCTCGTGGAGTCCGAACAACTCGGCGAGGCGATCGAGGTCGCCAGGCTCGGGCTCGTGGATCCCGATCCAGACGAACTCGCCGGAGCCGGCGTCGCGCCTCAGCTCCGCCGCGCGCTCGGGCGTGAGCGCCTCCTCGTGCTGGCGCGCGCCGTCCTTGTAATGGGCGCTGTCGACGATCATCGTCCGGCTCCGGCTCCCCACTTCCGGCTCCGCTCTCCGCTTCCTGCCGCTGGGCGCAGACAACCGCGCGGGCCCATCTAGATGTCGCTCTTGGCCTCCAGGCGTCCAGACTGGACCGCGGCCGAGAAGGCCTCGTGGTCGCGCTCGTTCTGGTCCGCGTACGTCTCGGCGAACTCGCACATCGCGCGATCGAAGGCATCGCCGCGGCCGAGATAGGACGCGATTGCGATCCGGTCACCGGAGCGGGCGTGACCACGGGCCAGAGTCCCTCCACAGAGACCCGCGTACAGCCGCAACCCCTCGCGGTCCATCGCCTCGATCTCCACGGATCCTTTGCCGTCCCAGAGCTGACGGACGTAGAAGTCCCGCTGCTCCCCGTCGATGCCCTCGGCCGAGAACCACCCCAGGAAGAGGTCGCTCGCGGCCTGCATCAGCCGCTGACCCTCCACCACCCGCCGGCCTTGGTTCTTGAACCGGCTGCTCCGGGCGAACGGCTCCAGGACCGATCTCTGAGCTTCCTTCACCTGGAGAAAGAGGGGGTCGTCCGCATCGCGACCCAGCAGCAGCACGATCCAGCAGCGCGTGCCCACGCTGCCGACGCCGACGACCTTGTGGGCAGCGTGGACGTAGTCGTACCGCCTGGCCAGCTCGAACACGCTGCGATCCAGTGTCCGCCTGTACTCGTCGACGAGGCGACGCAGTTCAGACTCGATCTCCCGCCCGGCCCGATCCCCATCCTCCTGGTCCCAGAGCTCCTCGATCGGCACGATCAGCGGGGGATCGCTGACGATGCGGAGCGCGTCACCCTGTCTGACGGTCAACTTTGTGAGCGCACGCAGGCTGTCCTTGTGCTCGGCCTTCGCGACCCTCTTCTTCCACTGTTTGCGGCGCCGCGCCGAGTCCGAGAGCTCGTCGAGGTAGCGCTCGAGGGCGGCGATGTCGACCCGCGAGTACCAGACGTCGAGGTCGCGCAGGCCGGCCAGACGCCTCATCTCCTCTCGGTAGCCGGCCGCCGCGGCAGCGACCGCCGAGCGACATTGGTTGCCCTTCAAGCCCAGCGCCCGACCCGCTACGGCGAAGCTCGCAGCGAGACGCTTTACGTCCCATTCGAACGGTCCCGGGTGAGTCTCGTCGAAGTCGTTGACGTCGAAGATCAATTGGCGATCCGGGGCCATGAAGGCGCCGAAGTTGCTCAGGTGCGCATCGCCGCACAGCTGGACGTTCAGCCCGGAGCGCGGGGTGGCGGCGAGATCGGCGGCCATGATGGCCGCGCCGCCCCGATAGAACGTGAACGGCGAGACCAGCATGCGGCCGTGGCGGATCGGGACGAGCTCCGGGATCCGCGTCGCGTCCTGGCGCTCGAGCGTCTCGACGGGATCGGGACGATCCGGGCCCGGCTCCCAGGTGGCGTGGCTCTTCCGTCGCGCCCTCGACCTGGCGGCCTTACCGGATGCCTCGCGCTCACCGAGAGTCAGAGGCTGAGTCAAGGCCACGCCCACAGCCTCCCACCAAACGCGCCGTTCGGCAATGGGCCGGCGGGCCGGGTCAGGCGAGCGCGGCTTCGATCTCGCCGATCGCGGCGCGCTCGGCGTCGCTGACCCGCTCGCCGCTGAGGCCGAGAAAGCCCTCCTTGCGGGCCTCGGCGACCCGCTCGGCCAGGCCGAGGATGAACTTCCGGTACTCCTCGACCTCCTCGTCGGTCGCCTTGGCCCTGAGCAACGCTATCCCCTGCCTGACGTTGTCGAGGTTGTGCTGCTTGAGCTCCTCAGGCGAGCCGGCTCGAGTGCGATCCATCTCGGGCTTGGCGGCGGCGATTTCGTCGAGCAACTCGCTCTCGCCGTGCTGCTGCCGGGCCTCCGTGTAGGCCTTCGCCATCGAGAAGGTCTCGCGAATCGAGCCGCCGCGGTCAGAGAGGATCACGACCAGCCCGGCGCTCGGGGGCCCCTCGAGGATCGTCTTCCACTCGTCCTCGGTGAAGTCAGCCTTGGCGGTCATCTGCGTGCAGTCTTTCGCAACTCAACGGAGCGCGTCGCCCGGGACCGAGAACGAGTCCATGTCGACCCGGGAACCCCTGAACCGGACTCCCTCCTCCTCGAGCAGGCGGCGCTGCCGATCGCCCTTGGCGAGCGAGCCGTCCGCCCGCACGACCCGCTGCCACGGGACGCTCGGGTCGTGGCAGGCGGAGAGGACCTGGCCGGCGAAGCGCGGCGCCCCGGGCGAGAGGTCGCCGTAGGTGGTGACGTGTCCTTCGGGGATCCGCCGGATCCGTTCCAGCACCTCGCGCCTCCGGTCGGAGCTCAGCCCAGCCGCCATACCGTCCACGCGCCGGCGAGGGCCGCGGGCAGCGCGGCCGCAATTCCGCGTGCTCCCGCCGTGCGCTCCGTCGTACCCAGCGCGACTCCGAACGCGAAGGTGTCCCCGGCGTCGGCCACGGCGCTGGCGAGCGTCGCCGCTCGCAGGCGATCGCGATCCTCCACGGCGGTGAGCGTCGCGATGCCGAGAACCAGGTCCCGAATGCCGGCGATGCGGCTGACCAAGACCGTCGCCGGCCTGATCTCGCTGAGGCCGAGGGCGCGGAGCGACAGCTCCGGCGCCGCCAGCATCCCGATACCGATCGCGACTCGGCCGAGGCCGGAGGCCAGCGACCATGCGCGCACATCCGGGGAGTGCACCGGGACCTCGCTCATGATCGCTGCCGCGAGACCGAGAAGGTCTGCATCTTCCGCAGTTGATCCCCGGACATTGCGGCCATTTGATTCACCCTAACGCCACGGAGCGCGGTCGCGGGCCAGCGTCCAATGTAGGTTCGCCCCTTCAGCAGCGGCGCCGTTGTCTTGTCATCAGAGAGGGGTGAATCGTGAAGTTGGTGATCGGCATCGTCCGGCCCGAGAAGGCCAACGACGTGTTGGAGGCGCTCTATCGAGCCGAGGTCCGTGGAATCTCGATGAGCCGGGTCCAGGGCCACGGCGGCGAGCTCGACCGCGTGGAGACCTATCGCGGGACGACCGTCAAGGTGGAGCTCTCCGACAAGGTCCGCTTCGAGATCGCCGTGACCGATCCGTTCGTCCAGCCCACCATCGACGCGCTCTGCGAGGGTGCGCGGACCGGTGAGGTGGGCGACGGCAAGATCTTCGTCGTCCCCTGCGAGCGAGCGGTCCGGATCAGAACAGGCGAGACCGACGAGGCCGCCGTGACCCCGGTGGGTGCCTGATGGACGCGCCGATACTCGCGCAGGCAACCCAGATCGACACCGGAGACACCGCGTGGATGCTGGCGTCAACGGCCCTCGTCCTGATGATGACCATCGCCCTGGGACTCTTCTACGCCGGATTGGTCCGAGCCAAGAACGCCCTGAACACCTTCATGATGTGCGTCAGCGCGATCGCGATCGCGGGCGTCACGTGGGCGCTGATCGGCTACTCGCTGGCGTTCGACGGCACCGGGGATCTGATCGGCGGGCTCAACTATGTGGCGCTGCACGACGTTACCTTCGCGCCGCGCGACGCGACGACGATCCCCCACCTGGTGTTCTTCGCCTTCCAGGCCACCTTCTGCATCATCACGGTGGCGCTGATCTCCGGCGCGGTCGTGGAGCGGATGCGATTCGGCCCGTGGATGGTCTTCGCCGCGCTCTGGTCCGTGCTGGTCTATTCCGTCCTCGCCCACTGGGGCTTCGGAGGTGGCTGGCTGATGGAGGGCGGAACGCTCGACTTCGCCGGGGGCATCGCGGTCGAGATGGCCTCGGGCTTCTCCGCCGTTGCGGCCGCGATCGTCGTCGGGGCCCGAAAGGACTACGGCCGCATCGGGCTCCTGCCGCACAACTCGGTGCTCGTGCTGCTCGGTGGCGGACTGCTGTGGTTCGGCTGGTTCGGATTCAACGGCGGTAGCGGGTTCGGGACCGGTGATCCGAGTGTCCTGGCTTTCACCAACACGCTCCTCTGCCCCGCCGCGGCCCTGTTCACCTGGATGATGCTCGACCTGATCCGCGACAGGAGGGTGACGGCGGTGGGCGCCGCGACCGCGATCATCGCCGGCTGCGTGCTGATCACCCCCGCGGGGGGCTTCATCAGCCCCGGCTGGGCCCTGGCCCTCGGGGTGCTCGGCGCGATTCCGGTCTATTTCCTGATCGTCTACCGGCCCCGGACACGGGTCGACGAGACCCTCGACGTCCTAGCCGCCCACGGCGCGGCGGGGTTCCTCGGGATCCTGGTCATCGGGTTCGTCGCGCAGGAGTCCTGGAACGGCGTCTCGGACGGCTGGTTCTACGGCAACATCAGCCAGCTGGGAGATCAGGCGCTCGCCGCCCTGGCGACGCCGCTCTACGCCTTCGGGATGACCTTCGTCCTGCTCAAGGTGATCGGGGCGGTGATGCCGCTGCGTGGACCCGACCACGACGAGTCCGTCGGGATGGACTCGATCTACCACGGCGAGGAGGCCTACCCGAGCGGCGAGGGGGCGATCCTGGTGACGCCCGAGGCGGGCGAGGAGGCGCCGGTGCCGGTGGCCCAGCCGTAGGCCTACTCGTACGCCAGAGCCTGGAGCACGTCCAGCCGTGAGGCCCGCCGTGCCGGGGCGATCGCCGCGAGCACGCCGGCGAGCGCCGCGATGACCAGGATGAAGGCGAGCTGGCCGACGGGGTAGCTGAGCACGAAGCCCTGGTCCTCGAGCGGTACGGACATGAGCGCCGCGAAGATCAGGCCGAGCACCATGCCGAGGACCGCCCCGATCAGCGCCGTGATCACCGACTCGTAGCGGATCAGCCGCCGCACCTGGCGGCGCGACATGCCGACTGCGCGCAGCATCCCGAGCTCGCGCGTTCGCTCGTAGATCGAGAGCGCCAGCGTGTTGGCGATCCCGAAGAGGCTGACGATGATCGCCAGGGAGAGCAATGCGTAGACGAGTCCGAGCAGCGGGTTGATCTGGTCCTCCTGGTTCTGCTTGAGCTCCTGCTGGTTCATCACTTCGGCGGTCGGGAACTGCTGGGCGAGCAGGGTGTCGATCCGGTTCTGCACCGCCGATGCGTCCGCCCCGGGCGCGAGCTTCACGAAGTCGAAGGTGTCCTGGGTGACCGCGAAGTCCACGGCCATCGCCGCCTGGGTGACGACCAGGCTGCCGAGCAGGTCAGCGTTGTCCTTGACCTCCCCGATGATCCGGAAGCTCCCACGCGTGCCGGTCTGGCCCAGGGTGTGGATGGTGTCCCCCACCTCCAGGTTGTTGGAGTCGGCGAAGCTCTCGTCGACGATCGTCTCGTCATTCCTCATGTTCCGAAGCGTCTGCTCAGTCGTATCGCCCTGGAAGTCGAGCTTCAGGACCTGGGCCGCGGTTTCCGGGTCGAGCCCCGACGCGCGCGGCTTGCCCCCCACGCCGTCGATCCTGATCTGAGTCGTCTGGAGCGTTGAGACCGTCTGGACGCCGGGCACGTTGCGGACGGCCGCGGCGACGCCCGTCGGGATCGGGTCGTAGCCATTGGTGTTCTGGATCTCAAGCTCGCCCTGGAAGCTGTTGTCGATCGCGTCCGCGATCGAAGCCTTGAGCCCGGCCGCGAACACGGTCACGAACGACACCAGCGCCAGCCCGATCATCAACGCGGCCGCGGTGGCCGCGGTACGGGACGGGTTCCGCTGCGAGTTCTCGCGCGCCAGGCGCCCGGTCAGGCCACGCGCTCTCTCGAGCGGCGCCCCGATCGCGCCCGCCAATGGCCGCACCAGCCGCGGGCTGTAGAGCGACACACCGAACAGGACCAGAGCGGCGCCGCCGCCGAGCATCAGCGCAGCGTCGCCGGTCTTCTGGTTGCCGAACAGGCCCACCAGCACCAGCGCGAGCCCGCCGGCCATGAGCAGCCAGGCGATCGCCGCGGTGATCATCGAACGGCGGCGGCTGGCGGTCAGCTCGAGTTCCTGCATCGCCGCGATCGGCGGTACCCGAGTCGAGCGCAGGGCGGGGTTGAACACCGCGATCAGCGTCACCGCGATGCCGATCACGAGCGAGACCACCACGGTGCGGGTCGCGACCACCAGCGCGGTGGTGGGCAGCCCGATCCCGAGCGCGTTGAACAGCGACTCGATCCCCTTCGCGAAGAGAAGTCCACCGAGCACCCCCGCGACCGAGCCGAGTAGGCCGATCAGCGCCGCCTCGACGAACACCGAGCTCAACACCTGGCGGCGGGAGGCACCAAGGGTGCGCAGCAGCCCGTACTCGCGGACCCGCTGCGCGACCGTGATTGAAAAGGTGTTGAAGATCACGAACGCTCCCACGATCAGCGCTACGGCTGCGAAGACGCCGAGGAAGATCGGCAGGAAGCTGAGCTGGTCGTGGATCTCGTCGGAGGAGCGGTTGGCGTTTTGCTCCGCGGTCTCCACCCGGAGAGTGGGCGGCACCGCCCGCTCGATGCGATCCTTCAGCTCTTCCGGCGAGACATCGGGGTTCAGCCCGACCGAGATCTGGTTGAAACGGCCGACGTTGCCGGTGATGAACTGGGCCTCGGGCAGTGTGAGCTGCGCGATGCTCGCGCCCCCGAAAGAGGTACCGCCGAGCTCGGTGAGGCCGACCAGCCGGTACGTGCGGGCCCGGCGCTCACCGGCGATCCGGATCGGGTCGCCGATCGAAAGGCCGGCGTCGTCGGCCGCCGCTTTGTCGAGCGTCGCCTCCTGGGAGTTCGTCGGCGGATGCCCCTCGACGGTCTTCAGGCTCTCGATCTGCGGCGGCAGGACCGAGGAGATGAACTTGGGGGCGAACTGAGTGCCGACCTGCTCGTCACCCTTGAAGATGCCGCCGCCGGTGAAAATTGCGCCGGAGGCGAGCTTCACCCCGGGAACCCCGCGAACCTCCTTGAGGACGTCCGCGGGAAGGCTGGTGCTCGTGTTGGTCTCCTGCGTCACCGGCTGCTTGGGAGTGATCACGACCGCGGTGCCCTTCAGCGAGTCGCGGAAGATCTCGTCGAAGGCCTTGTTGATCGTGTCCGTGATCACGTAGGTGCCCGCGATCAGCGAGACGCCGACGAACACCGCCACGGTCGTGCCGAGCGCCCGCAGCTTGCGGGCCCAGAGGCTCTTGATCGCGACGCTAGCCAAGCTGCTTCATCAGCTCGATCACGTCATCGGTCGAGCCGGGTGCCGCATCGGAGACGATCTCGCCGTCGCGCAGGGTGAGCAGGCGGTCCGCGAAGGCCGCTGCCTCCGGCGCGTGGGTGACCATCACCACCGTCTGGTCGAACTCGTCGACCGCCTGCCGGAGCAGCCGCAGGACGTCCTCAGAGGCCTTGGAGTCGAGGTTGCCCGTCGGCTCGTCGGCGAAGACGACCGCGGGTCGCGAGATCAGCGCCCTGGCCACCGCGACCCGCTGCTGTTGGCCGCCTGAGAGCTCCGAGGGCAGGTGAGTGCGGCGCTCCTGCAGCCCAACCGTGCTGAGCAGCTGCTCGAGCCAGTCATTGTCGGGCTTGCGGCCGGCGATCGAGAGTGGCAGCACCAGGTTCTCCTCGGCCGTCAGAACCGGCAGGAGGTTGAAGAACTGGAAGATGAAACCCAGCTTGTCCCGCCGCAGCTTCGTCAGGTCTGCATCGTCGAGCTGGGTGATATCGGTGCCGTCGATCAGCACGCGGCCGCCGGTGGGGCGGTCGAGGCCCGCAAGCACGTGCAGGAGCGTCGACTTCCCGGACCCCGACGGCCCCATGATCGCGGTGAAGCGGTCGCGCTCGAAATCGACGCTGACGTCGCGGAGCGCATCGACCGCCGCATCGCCCTGGCCGAAGCGCCGGCTGACGTCGATCGCCTGCACGATCGGGCGCTCGCCCGCCACCGCTGCGCCGGCCGCTCGCGCCTCTGTCTGCTCATTCACCGGATCGGTCATCCGTGACAACCCCTGCGTTGAAGGACGGCCGCAAGCTAGCGATTCGGACCGCTCGGCGTCCATACTGGATGACCCTTATGTGGGCCGAGGGAACGATCAGGGGCAGCTCCGGGCTGCCGGCCGGCTCCGAGTTCGCCGGTTTCCGGATTGAGCGCACGCTCGGGCGCGGCGGGATGGGGATCGTCTACCTCGCACACGAGCTCCGTCTCCAGCGGGAGGTCGCGCTCAAGGTGATCCGGGCCGAGCTCGCCGATGACGAGCGCTTCCGGGCCCGCTTCCGGGAGGAGTCACGGACCGCGGCGTCGATCGAGCACCCCCGGGTGGTCACGGTGTTCGGCGCCGGCGAGCGCGACGGACTTCTCTACGTCGCGATGCGCTACGTGCCCGGGCGCGATCTCGGCCGGCTGATCTCGGCCCGCGGCGCCCTGGCCGCGGACGAGGCGGCCGGGCTGGTCGCCGAGGTCGGCGACGGCCTGGATGCCGTCCACGCGGCGGGCCTGGTCCACCGCGACGTCAAGCCCGCGAATGTTCTCGTCGGGGAGCCTGGGCCCGTTGACGAGGGGCCGACGGCGTACCTGACCGATTTCGGGCTGGCCAAGATCGCGGCGTCGACGAGCGGGCTCACGGCCACCGGTGAGGTGATCGGCACCGTCGACTACATGGCGCCGGAGCAGATCGAGGGACGCCGGGTGGACGCGCGCACCGACGTCTACGCCCTGGGATGCGTCCTCTTCCACGCCCTCACCGCCGAGGTCCCGTTCCCCGAGCGAGAGAGCTCCTCGAAGATGTGGGCCCACCTCAACGAGCCCCCGCCCCCCGTCGGCTCCGGTGACGGGGGACGAGCTGCGCTCGACACGGTGATCCGCAGGGCGATGGCCAAGGACCCGGCGGACCGGTTCCCCTCCACCGGCGACCTGGGGCGTGCGGCGGTGGCCGCGGCACGCGGCGAGGCGATCACGGAGCCCGAGCATCCGGTCGGGATCGGGGAGGCCGCGCCCCTGCCGGAGACGGTCCCGCTGGCCGTGACGGCACCCACCGACCGCCTGCCTCGGCGTCGACGCAAGCCGCGCCGCCTCCGGCGGATCCTGATCCCGCTGATCGCGCTGCTCGTCGCCGCCGCTCTCACCTTTGCCGCCCTGATCGCGATCCCGAGGCTCACCGACTCCGACGATCCAGCGCCGAGGGCGAACGGCGTCACGGTCCCGTCGCTCGTCGGCCAGCCGCTCGACATCGCCGAGCAGCGGCTCGATGAGCTGGGGCTGCAATCGACCGAGGAGGGCGGTGGGATCTTCGGAGTGCTGATCCCCTCCGACTGGCAGGTGTGCGGGACCTCGCCCTCGGCGGACTCGACCGTGCGTCCGGGCGCGACGGTCCGGCTGCTGATCGACCGCCCCGGCGCCTGTTAGTGCGACTCGGATCGCCCGTGCGCGGGTAGTAGTGTCGGGCGAATGGCGGACCAAGCGTTCAAGGACGCCCTCCAGGAGCGCAGCGAGGTCGAGCTCACCGTCACCGGGCGCAAGTCCGGGCGGGAGAGCACCCGTCCGATCTGGTTCGTGCAGGACGGGGAGAGGCTCCTGCTGCTGCCGATCCACGGAACCGATACCGACTGGTACCGGAACATCGCGAAGACGCCGGAGATCAAGCTGGCCGCCGACGGGCCCGAGATTCAGGTGACGGCACAGACGATGGAGGATCCGGCGGCCGTGGCGGACACCGTCGAGAAGTTCGGCGAGAAGTACGGAGCCGACCGGGTGGCGGAGTACTACCCGAAGCAGGACGGGTTCGTCGAGGTCCCGCTGAGCTGAGCGGCGACCGCGGTCGTACCTACGGAGCCGCCGCGGCCTTCGCCTCCTCGGCCGGCTCAATGTCCGGGAGACGAACCCCTGCGACCGCGTATGCGTCCTGCTGGTCGAGTGTCTCGCGGTCGAGCAGCGCGTTGGCGAGGGCATCGAGCTGCTCCCGATGCTCCTCGAGGAGGTGGACCACGGCGCGCTCGGACTCCTCCACGATCCGCCGGACCTCCTGGTCGACCAGCTCCTGCGTCGGCTCCGAAGCCGGCATCGCGCCGGGGAGCAGCGCGCCGTCTCGGCGCCCGTCGGTGACGGCGATCGGTCCCACCGCATCGCTCATTCCCCAGCGGCCGACCATGCCGCGAGCCACCTGGGTGAGGTTCTGGATGTCGGACTCGGCGCCGGTCGAGAGGTCGTCGAAGACGACCTTCTCGGCGGCGCGGCCGCCGAGCGCAACCTTGATCTGCGCGAGGAGCTCGTCGCGGCGGTAGTTGTAGCGATCGCTCTCGGGAGTCGAGAGGGTGACGCCCAGTGCCTGTCCGCGCGGGATGATCGAGATCTTCCGCACGGGATCGGCACCCGGGGTGAGCATGCCGATCAGGGCGTGGCCGGACTCGTGGTAGGCGGTGCGCCGCCGGTCGGCGTCGGTCATCACCACCTGGCGCTCGGCGCCGAGGAGGATCTTCTCGATCGCGTCCGTGAAGTCGCTCTGTTCGACCATGGCGTGGTCGCGGCGCGCGGCGAAGATGGCGGCCTCGTTGACAAGCAGTGCGATGTCGGCACCGGTCGACCCCGGGATCGAGGCCGCGATGCGGTCGAGGTCCACGTCGCGCGCCAGCGGCACTCCCCTGGTGTGGATCTCGAGGATCTCGACGCGGCCCGGGCGGTCGGGAGGATTGACGGCGATCCGTCGATCGAATCGCCCCGGCCGGAGCAGCGCCGGGTCGAGGATCTCGGGACGGTTCGTCGCGCCCAGGACGATCACGTTCGTGCCGGGCTCGAAGCCGTCCATCTCGGTGAGGACCTGGTTGAGCGTCTGCTCGCGCTCATCGTTGCCGCCGCTCAACCCCCCCACGTTGCCCGAGCGTGAGCGCCCGATCGCGTCCAGCTCGTCGATGAAGACGATCGACGGCTTCGCCTCCTTGGCCTGCTTGAAGAGATCGCGCACGCGCGAGGCGCCCACTCCAACGATCGCCTCGACGAACTCGGAGGCAGATAGCGAGAAGAAGGCGGCATGCGCCTCGCCCGCCACGGCGCGGGCGAGCAGCGTCTTGCCGGTTCCGGGGGGCCCGTAGAGCAGCACGCCGTGCGGCACCCGCGCGCCGAGCTTCGTGTAGCGCTGCGGGTTCTTCAGGAAGTCGACGATCTCGACGAGCTCGTCCTCGGCCTCGTCGATCCCGGCCACGTCCTCGAAGCTGACGCGCTCGGTCTCGCCGGCCTGGACGCGCCGCGCTGTGGTGCGGCCGAAGCCGCCGAGGACGCCGCCCGCACCTCCCTTCATCTGGCGCCGAATGAGCCAGATGAAGAAGCCGATCAGCAGGATCGTCGGAAGGAAGCCGAGCAACAGGGTCCCGATCAGCGAACGGCCGCTGTCCGGAGCCTCCGCGTTGATCACGACGCCGTGTTGGCTCAGCAGCTGGGTGATGGAAGCGGGGTCGATGAACGAGGGGACCTCCGTCTTGAAGTCCTTCACCTGTATGGGCTTGTCATCGCCGGGCGGGTCATACGTCGCCTCGGATTTGAGCGAGCCCTCGATCGAGTCCTCTTGTGAGGTGATCTCGCGGACGTTGTTCGCGTTCACCTGGCTCACGAAGAACGGCTGGTACGGCACGCGCGGCCGGTCGCCCGGGCCGCTGGTCAAGAACGAGATCAAGAGGTTCACCGCGAGCAGCCCGAGCAGGAACGCGATGAACGCCCTGCTCCGCGGGATCATCGGCGGCTTTTCCTGCGGCGGCGCCCCCCTCCCATCAGGGGCCGGATCCACGCGCCAGCCCTTCGGGTGCGTTTTCGGCGGGGTCGAGCTGTCGGCGGGGGAGTCGGGAGCCAAGGCTCGAATGTACTCCCCTAGACGAGCCTACTCGCGGGCGATCTCGTCGCGAAAGGCGGCGTCTTCGGCCTCGACTTTGCGTGCCTCCGCCAGCACCTCGTCGATCTGCCCGTCCGGGATCACGACAGCGCCCGAGGAGTCGGCGAACACATACTGGCCGGGCATTACACCTACGCCATCGACGACTACCGGCACGTTTGCCTGAAACGGCATGACACGGTCGCCTCCCCACCGCGTCGCCTCACCAGAGCAATAGGCGGCGAAGTCGTAGCGCGCAAGCTCGTCGAAATCGCGCAGCCGGCCATCCGTGAGTACCCCGGCACATTCGTTCTCATGGAGCCGCAGCAGCTTGGTGCCCCCGCCCATCGAGGTGTCGGTGTAGCCGTTCGACGCGAGCACAACCACCTTTCCGGCCGGCTCTTCGCCGACCGCCTCGTAGAAGAGGTTGGCGAGGTTGTAGCGCTTGGGGTCGAGCGCGGCGGAGCAGCTCGGGAAGTAGGAGATCGTCACCGCCGGGCCGAAGAGGATCCGCCCCGGCGTCGGGCTGACCAGGTCGAGGATGTGGCAGCGATGCCGGTGCAGGCGGCCCATCGCATCGACGAGGTCGGCGCACTTGAGGCCGGCGAGATCCATCAGCCGAGCAGCTCCCGCTCCTGACTAGCCGAAGGTGAACACGTAGGCCTGAACCCCGGCATCGAGAAACATGATCTCGAAGGTCCGGTCCGAGACGCTTCCGGGCTGGCGAATCAGCTGGTAGCACCGCGACTCGTTGACCGTGCCGTTGCCCTCGTCGTCGACGTCGATTCCATGGGCCGGGCCCGGGGCCGCCCCGTCGATGAGCACCCGGAACCGCACAGGAGCTCCCGACGCGGATGGCCCGAGGACGAGGTTCAGATCACGGGCGTGGAAGCGAAACGTGATCCTTCCGCCGGGCTCATTCATCGCGGCGGCCTGCCTGCCCACCGTCCAGTTCCCGGACAGCGACCACTGATTCAGCTCCAGCGCCGGCGGATCAGCGTACGCGCGCGGCTCGTCGGGAAGCACCCCATCCGGGGCGACGAGGTTCTGCGCCCGCGCGTAGCCGACATAGGTCTCACCGGATCCGAGCGTGTCGAAATCGGCGGAAACCTCCAGACCACTGGGATCGACGGAGACCGGCTCGTGGTCGACGGCCGCCGATCCCGCCTCGGCTAGCAGCTGCTGGATGACGCGCTCGGTGCCCTCGTAGCGGCCCTCACCGAAGTGGTGGTCTCGCAGGCGTCCGTCCGCGTCCGCGACGTAGAGCGCGGGCCAGTAGTTGTTCCCGAAGGCACGCCAGACCGCGAAGTCGTTGTCGATCGCGATCGGATAGGTGGCGCCCAGCGCCTCGAGGGCAGGGCCCACCCTCTCGACGTCGTGCTCGAACGGGAATTCCGGCGAGTGCGCACCGATCAAGACCAGCCCGTCGTCGCGATATCGCTCATTCCACGCACGGACGTAGGGAAGGGTGCGCAGCCAGTTGACGCAGGAGTAGGTGCAGAACTGGACCAGTACGACCTTCCCGCGAAGCCCGACCGGGGTCAGCGGCCCGGAGTTGAGCCAGGCCGTCGCGCCGCCGAGATCCGGGAGCTCACCCTCGATCGGCAAGTTGGCCGCCGTGGTCAACGCAGTGAGCTGAATGCAGCCTGCACCTCGTTGGAGAAGAGCTCCGGCTCCTCCCAGGCGGCGAAGTGGCCGCCCTTGTCGACCTCATTGAAGTAGGTGACGTTCGGGTAGGAGTTCTCGACCCAGCTGCGCGGGGTCCGCCAGATCTCGCCGGGGAAGGAGGTGAACCCGACCGGGAGCGAGACATCAGGAGGAGCCTGGCCGGCCGCAAGAGCTTCGCCTCGGGCTCGTCCGTCCTCCCAGTACGACCGGGCCGCCGAGGCGCCGGTGCCCGTCAGCCAGTACAGCGTGATGTTGTCGACGATGGTTTCCCGGGTGAGATTGCCCACGGGCTCGCCGTCGACGAAGGCGCGGGAGATCTTGTAGTAGCTGTCCGTGTCGTGGTCGAGCATCCAGGCCGCCAGGGCGACGGGCGAAGCCAGCAGGGCGTAGCCGATCGTCTGCGGCCGCGTGGCCATCTCCAGGAAGTAGCCGAAGCCGCTCTCCCTGAATGTGGCGAGCTGGTCCGCCGCCGCGCGTTCCTGCTCGGTGTCGGCCGGCTGGGGACCGCCCAGCGCTGTCACGAGCAAGTTGGTGTGGATGCCGAGCAGCCCCTCG
>DATFOK010000016.1:0-22058 GCA_035265665.1 Solirubrobacterales bacterium
AAGGGTTGGGCTGTTCGCCCATTAAAGCGGCACGCGAGCTGGGTTCAGAACGTCGTGAGACAGTTCGGTCCCTATCTTCTGTGGGCGTTGGAGAGTTGAGAGGAGTCGTCCCTAGTACGAGAGGACCGGGATGAACGCGCCTCTGGTGTACCAGTTGTCCTGCCAAGGGCACCGCTGGTTAGCTACGCGCGGCACGGATAAGCGCTGAAAGCATCTAAGCGCGAAGCCAGCCTCGAGATGAGCTCTCCCATCCCCTTGAGGGAGTAAGACGCCTGGTAGACCACCAGGTCGATAGGCCGGCTGTGCAATCGCAGCAATGCGATCAGCAGACCGGTACTAATGCGTCGAGGGCTTGACGGATTTTCTTGCTTCTTGCCCGGCTCTAGTGTGGTTTTCAAGGTCCACGGAGGTCGTCTCGCAAACTTTCGGTGGCGAGATAGCGAGAGGGAAACACCTCTTCCCATTCCGAACAGAGCCGTTAAGCCTCTCAGCGCCGATGGTACTTGGCGGGCAACCGCCCGGGAGAGTAGGTCGCCGCCGGTCTTCATTCAAAAGAGCCGCCCCGGGGGGCGGCTCTTTCTCTGCCCGCGAACGGGCCCTCCCAAATTGGATCGGCTCGAGAGGTTCGGCGGTGCGATCCGCCGAAAGCTGGTCTACGCGGCGATCCGCTCGGGCACGCCGGCCCGATCGTGCAGCGGGTGCGGGGCACCGGAAGCGAGGCCGGACGGCCGCCGCTCGCAATCCCGCACCGGCTCGGGCTCGATCCCGTACTCCCCGAGCGTCGCGAAGTCGATCATCAGGTCGGCCGCATCGAGCAGCCGCTCTCTTATGTCTATGAGCTTGCCTGTCATGAGAGGCAAGCTATGGATGGCCTCGGACGGACACGATGATTTGCAGGGGAACTTGCAAGCACCCGCAGGCGAGATATGTTGCCCGCCGATGCCGCTCGCAGTCACCAACTACGACTTCTCCGTCTTCCTCCACATCACCGCGGTCGTCCTCGGCTTCGGCTCGACCTTCGCCGAGTCGGTGATGTTCCCGGTGGCAATGAAGATGAGCGCCCGCAACCTGCCCTACGTCCATCGCCTGCAGCTGGTGCTGAACCAGTTCTTCGCCCTCCCGGCCGTCGTGATCGTCGCCGCCACCGGCATCTACCAGATGTCCGAGGGCAACTGGGACTACGGCGACTTCTGGGTGAGCGCGACGATCACGATCCTGCTGGTGATCCTGCTGATCAACGTGTTCTTCTTCATCCCCACTGACCGGAAGCTGCTGCCGATCATCCAACAGGCGATCGCCGACGCCGGGGACCGCGAGCTCCGGCTCGCCGATTTGCCCCCGGAGTACCAGCGCTGGGGTAGGGCGGAGGGGATCGTCGGCGCGATCACCGGGATCCTTCTGATCGCCGCGATCTACTTTATGAGCACCAAACCCGGGCTCGGTTAGCGCCACCTCGAGATGCCGTCTCCGGTACTCCTCCTCCACAGCTCCGGGCCGCAGGGGCCTGGAGAGGGCAGCGACCCGTTCGTCGCCCGCCTGCGAGAGGAGCTCGGGCCTGGCTACGAGGTCCTCTTCCCGAAGATGCCCGACCCCGACGACCCCCACTACCTGCCCTGGAGCGAACGGATCGGGCAGGTCCTGGCCGAGGTGGATACGCCGATCGTCGTGGTGGGCCACTCGCTGGGCGGCTCGGTTTTTCTCCAGCACCTCGCCGAGACGGATGGGCGCGAGCCCATCGCCGGCCTCCTCCTGGTCGCGACGCCGTTCTGGTCCCCGAGCGGCTGGGAGGCCGAGTGGGCCCTGCCCGAGGACTGGCCGTATGCGGATACGGCGCTACCGCCGATCTTCCTGTTCCACAGCCGCGACGACGAGGAGATCCCCTTCGCCCACCTCGATCTCTATGCGAAGCGCCTCCCGAGCGCCGAGGTTCATCCTCTCGACGGCAACGGTCACCTCCTCGACCGAGGTGATCTGGGTGAGATCGTCGAGAAGATCCGCAGCCTGTCGCCGGGCTAACGCCCGCGCCGGCCGAAGCTGTGCGGCGCCGGCAGCGACGCGGCCAGCTCCGCCACCGCCTGCTCGCGCACACCATCGAACCCTCGCTTCGAGAGACCGACCGCCGAGTACCCTGCCAGTGCCGGCTTCGGCTCCTTGCCTGTCTCCCTCTGTACCGGCGGCTCCAGCTCCCGCGTCCGCGGGCTCGGCAGGTCGGCAGGCCGCAGCCGCTCGATCCGCGAGACCACTACGTTGGTCGTGCCCTCGCGATGCTCGAGCTTCCCCGCCGCTTGCACGAACCCTGAGGTTCGCACCGCCAACCGATACCGCTCCACCACGGGCGGCGGCACGATCAGGTTGATCGTCCCCGCCTCGTCCTCGAGCAGCATGAACACGACACCGTTAGCCGTCGCCGGCCGCTGGCGCGCCACGACCATCCCGGCCACCTTCACGCTCGTCCCGTCCGGGGTCCGGCCCAGTCCTTGGCTGATCAGAACCTCTGCGGGCAGTGACCGGCGCAGCAGCTCCATCGGGTGCTTGCCGAGGGTCATTCCCGTCGTCCTGTAATCAGCCACGATCCGGTCCCATGGCCCGAGGGCGGGCAGCGGCGGAGTGGGGGACCCGTCGAGCGGCAGCGCCAGCTGCGCCCCTTCCTCGGTGCGGCTTGCGCGAGCGACACCACCGGCCGCCCAGAGGGCGGGCCGCCTGAGATCCTCGTCGGGGTCGACCGGGGGCGCCCCGGCCTCGATCAGCGAATCGCATGCCCCAGCCCAGGCCAACCGCTGCAACGCGGCCGCTCCCGCCCCCGATCGCCCTGCCAGGTCCGAGATGGTGCGATACACACCGCCCCGCCGCCGCTCGTCGATCACCGCCTGGGCATCGACCTCCGCCAGCTCGACCACGTACCCCAGCCCGATCCGCAACGGCGGATTCCCCGAAGAACCGGCGGCCGCGCCAGTGGTCTCCACCCGGCAGTCGACCTCGCTCAGGTTCACGTCGGGCAGCAGGACCTCGACCCCCCGCCGCTGCGCCTCGTGCACCAGCGCGTCCGGCGGATAGAAGCCCATCGGCTGCTCGTTGAGCAGGCCGCAGAGCAGCTCCGGCCCGTAATGGACCCGCAGCCACATCGACTGATACGCCAGCAACCCGAACGCGGCCGAGTGCGCCTTGGGGAACCCGAACCCGGAGAACCCCTCGATCTGCCCGAATACCCGCTCCGCCACCCCACGCGAGACACCGCGCCCGACCGCGCCCTCGATGAACCGCTCCCGGTAGCGCTGCATCGCCGCCTCGGACCGCTTCCGGCTCATCGCCCGCCGCAGCCCCTCGGCCTCTCCGACCGAGAACCCGGCCAGCGCCATCGCGACCTCTAGCACCTGGTCCTGGAAGACGATCGCGCCCAGCGTGTCGCGCAGCACCGGCTCGAGCGAGGGATGCTCGTAGGGAATCTCGTAGCCGGCGTCCTCCCGCAGCCGCTTGCGGCGCTCGATATAGGGATGGACCGCACCCCCCTGAATCGGCCCCGGTCGCACCAGCGCCACCTGCACGGTCAGGTCATCCAGATTCTCCGGCAGCGTCCGCGGCAGCATCTGCATCTGCGCCCGGCTCTCGATCTGGAAGACACCGGTCGTCTCCGCACGCTGGATCGCGCTCCACACCTGATCGTCGTCGAGCGGCACCCGGGAGAGATCGATCCGCTCCCCGCGCGTCCGCGCGATCTCATCTACGCAGCGCTCGACGGCGGAGAGCATTCCCAGCCCGAGCAGATCGATCTTCAGGAACCCTGCATCCGCGCACGAGTCCTTGTCCCACTGCACGATCTGCCGGCCCTCCATCGCCGCCGGCTGCACCGGGCAGAGCTCGATCAGCGGCGTGGTCGAGATCACCATCCCGCCGGGATGCTGGGACATGTGCCTGGGCAGCCCCGCGATCTCCGGCAGCAGCTCGGCCAGCGCCCGCCAGCGCGGCGAACGGGCCCGCAGCTTCCCCAGGGTCTCCTCCATCCGCACCCACGCGTCACGGCTCGCCTCGTAGACGTCCACCGCGCGCGCGAACCGTTCCACCTCGCCCAGCGGCAGCCCCAGCGCCTTCCCCAGATCGCGGATCGCCCCGCGCGCCCGGTAGGTCGCAAACGAGGCGACCAGCGCCGAGCGCTCCGGCCCATAGCGCTCGTGCACCCGCGGGATCAGCTTCTCGCGGATGTCCCGCGGGAAATCGAGGTCGATGTCCGGGACCTCGGTCAGCTCCTCGTTCAAAAAGCGCCCCAGGAAGAGGTCGTTTTTCACCGGGTCGATGTGCGAGAGCCCGGTCAGGTAACAGACCAATGAGCTGACGCTCGAGCCCCGGCCCCGTCCCGGCGGCAGCAGCCGCCGCGCGGAATCCGGCCCGCGCACCTCGACGGCCACCTCACGCGCCAGCTCGAGCATGTCCTGGTGGAGGAGGAAGAAGCCCGACAGCCGCAACTCCCGGATCAACCCCATCTCCTCTTCAAGCCGCCGCTCCGCCTCGGCCCGTTGGGATGTCCCCTCGTAGCGGTGGATCAGCCGCATCCGGCAGAGCTCCGCCAGCCGCCGATCCGCCTCGCGGTCCTCGGCCCCCGGATAGCTGTAGCCCAGCTCGCGGGTGAGGTCGAAGCGCAGCCGCTCGGCCAGCCATTCCGTCTCGGCCACCGCCTCCGGGTGGTCGCGGAACCGCGCCAGAGCCTGATCGGGCGAGAGCAGGGCAGAGGTCGAATTGCCCCGCCGCAGCCCCTCGGTCTCATCCAGCGTCGCCCCCAGCCGCACCGCCACGAAGGCATCCTGCAGCGGCATCCGCGACCGCTCGTGGGCGTGGGCATCCCCTGTCGCCACCGCCGGCACCCCGAGCCGTTCCGCGAGCGAGGCGAGCCAGCGGTTTCGCGAGCGATCGTGCCGCCAGAACGGCCGCTGCAACTCGATCCGAAAATGATCCGGGCCGAAAGCCCGCAGCAACCGCTGCGCCAGGTAGGCGGCGCCCGCCGGATCGCCCCGCTCCCAGGTCCCGGCCACCGCCCCGTCGCGTGCGCAACCCGAGAGGCAGACCAGCCCCTCGGTGTGCCGCTCGAGCTCGTCGATTGGGAGCGAGGGGGGGAGGGGGTCCCTCATCCCCTTGCCTTCCCGCGTCCCCCGGTGGGCCCCCGTGATCAGCCGACAGAGGTTGCTCCAGCCCCTCGCGTCCTCGACCAGCAGCGTGACGTGCACCGGGCGGGGCATCCGCCGCGCCACCTCAACGGTCAGCTCGCAGCCCACGATCGGCCGCACCCCGACGCCCCTGCAGGCGTGCGCGAACTCCATCGCGCCGCAGACGTTGTCGTGATCCGTCAGCGCCAGCGCCTCGTGACCCAGCCCAGCCGCCGTGGCAGCCACCTCGGCGGGGTCCGAGGCGCCGTCCAGGAAGGAGTAGGCCGAGTGGCAGTGGAGCTCGGTGTACATCAATCCCTCTGTCGAAACCAGCGACCATCCGGCTCGCAGAAGACGACCACGTCTCTGCCGTCCTCCAGGACGAGCTCGAAGTAGCGCCTTTGCAGGGGTTTCTGCGTCCACCAGCCGTCCTCGACCAGCCACTCCTCGCGCACTGACTCGACCACCAGCCGCCCGACCGCCTGCGGTGTCCCGTCAGGACCGGTCTGGACCGGCACCGGCCAGGGCTTGTTGACTCGTCCCGGCCTCACCTCCGACTCCCAGAACGGCATGTCACGAGGGCTCCTCCGGGAACGGCATGAGCACCTCCCGACGTTCCGGCACCCGCGACTCCGGATCCACCTCGAGCACCCGCAGCACCGCATCGGCACCGGCCGCTGAGCGGGTCTGGCGCACCGCCTCGGAGATCCGCCGGCGCCGCTCCTGCTCCGGGCTCGCCAGTGTCAGCTGCTCGCCGGTCTCCGGACCCAGCGCTACTGCCTCGAGCCGGAGCGTCGCGGCCGGAGCGGGCAACAACGCGAGGTGGGGGAGGAGGGCATCGCCCAGCCGCGCCCGATCGGCGCTGGCGCGTCGCAATGCGATCTGACGTCGCCACCCTCCACCGGCGGCCAGCCGAGCGGAGAGCCGCAGCGCCCGCAGCGTTCTGCCCCGCCGCTCACCGTGCGCGAGCAATCGCGAGATCAAGAGCTCCAACGCCCGCTCGAGCTGCGGGCCGGAGACGGCCTCGGGCAGTTCCAGCTCGACCGCGATCGGCTCGCGTGCCGGTCGCGGCTGCAGTGGGTCGTCCTCGCCGCGGGCCAGCCGCAGCGCCCTCAGCCCCAGACGTCCGAACCGATCCGCGACCGCATCGCGAGGGAGGCCGGCAAGCCGCCCCAGCGTGGAGATCCCGAGCCGCTCGAGCTCGTTGGGGAGATCGTCGGCCGATTCGGTGACCCCCTTAGTGGCCGCGGTTTGTGTTGGTCCCAGCCGACCGCAGAGCAGCGATACCGGCACCGGATCCAGGAACTCCGCAGCGGCCCCCGCCGGGACGATGGCGCCGCTGCGCGCTGCGACGAAGGCACAGAAACGTCCCGGTCCCGCGCCAAGCAGAGTGGATCCCTTCAGCTCGGACCGCGCGCGCCCCAGCACTCCCTCGCTCCCTCCCCACATTTTCTCCAGGCCGCCAGCCTCGAAGAACGCCTCGCCGGCGCGCTCCGATTCGACCTCGGCGCCAATTCCCTCCAGCCGCCGCAGGGCCTCCTCCCAGGAGCTCTCGGCCCGCTCGGGATCGGGAGGGATCAGGGCCAGTTCGGGACAGCGAGAGAGCGCCTCGCCCATCCTCATCCCCGGCCGCAGCCCGAACTTCTCCGCCGGCTCTGAGACCTCCCCGATCAGCTGCGCCGCCCCCGGCTCCGGCGCGAGCGCCGCCGGCCGTCGCATGACCTCCGCGTTTCCGGAGACTGCGGCGATCAGCCGGAAGCGGGGGGTCAGGGCACATGCGACGGGCATCGAACGTATGTTCGTATACCCACCGCGAAAGATCAAGTCCCGATCTGTGGGCTTGACTTCGACTTTGCTTGAACCCGTAGCTTCGACTCCCCGACGACGGAGGCTTCAGATGAAGGTGGGAGTGCTCGGAACAGGAATGGTCGGCACGGCGATCGGAACAAAGCTGATCGAGCTTGGCCATGAGGTCCGGATGGGGTCGCGACAGGCAGGCAACGAGAAGGCAGCGACGTGGGCGGAATCGGCCGGCGACCGCGCCAGTTCCGGTGACTTCGCTGACGCGGCCTCGTTTGGGGAGATCGCCTTCAACTGCACGGCTGGCGAGGGCTCGGTCGACGCGGTCAGCTCAGCCACGGAGGGGCTCGCGGGCAAACTCCTGATCGATGTCGCCAACGTCCTCGATTTCTCGAACGGCCCACCTCCGATGATCTCCGCAACGGACAGGGACAGCCTCGCCGAGCAGATCCAGCGGGCTGTTCCGGAGGCGCACGTGGTGAAGTCGCTGAACACGGTCAACAACGACGTGATGGTGGATCCGGCGCGTGTCCCAGGCGGCCATGTGATCTTCCTTTCGGGCGACGATCAGGGGGCGAAGAGGCAGGCAATCGAGTTGCTCGGCGAGTTCGGTTGGCGGGAGGATCGCGTGATCGATCTCGGTGACATCACCACAGCCCGAGGCCCAGAGATGTACGTAGGGCTCTGGATTCGCCTCATGGGGGCGCTCGACTCGACCCAGTTCAACATCGGTTTGTTCCGCGGCCAAGCTGACCCGGCCGGCCGCTGACCGCGGCGATCAGCCGGAGCGATTAAGAAGCTGCGTCCAGGGGGAGACGGTGAGCACAATGCTGATCGCCGCGATCATCGTCTTCTGCCTCGTCCTCCTGGTCCTCGCCTTTCTCGCGCCGCGGCTCTCGCGGTACTTCCAGCGGGCCGGCGAGAAGCCGCTCGAGCTCGGTGGCCGGGCGGGCGGCAAGGCCCCGGGCAAGCTTGGTGATTGGCTCCGCAAGCCCTTCTCCAGGAGCGAGCGCGCAATCGAGAAGAGCGGCGCCAAGGGCCGGGAGGGACGCGCCAAAACTCCGTTCTAGTCGGATTGCGAGGGTGCGCCGTAGCGAAGGCGAGGCGCAACCCGTTTAATGGAGCCGTGCCCAAGCGCGAACCGACAACAGAGGAGCTGCGCCAGGCGCAGCAGGAGCGGGTCACGGAGGAGCACCAGGCTGTCGACACCTCGATCACTCCGGACGAGGCGCAACAGCACCTCCGCCGCGCCGACAAGTCCGCCTACCTCGAGCGCATGCTGGCCAAGCGGGAGCGCTCGGAGAGGCGCGACGAAGACGCCGGTTGAGCCTTCGGCTCGCTCTCATCGCCGACACCCATCTGCCACGCGGCGACCGTTATGCGAGGGTGCGCCGAGCGGAGCGAGGCGCAATCCGTTTTCTGGCGAAGCCGTGCCTCGACACCCTCCGCGCAGCGGACCTGATCGTCCACGCCGGCGACTTCAGCCAGCCATCCGTGCTCGCCGAGCTGCGTGAGCTCGGACCGGTGGCCGCCGTCCACGGCAACGTCGACAGCCCCGAGCTCCGGCGCGAGCTGCCGGAGACGATCTCCCTCGAGCTGGAGGACGTAGTTCTGGGTGTGATCCACGACGCCGGCCCCTCGAAGGGCCGCCTGGAGCGGCTCCGTGCCCGCTTTCCCGACGCCAGCGCGGTCGTCTTCGGCCATTCCCACCTGCCGCTCCACGAGGAGCGCGACGGGTTCCAGATCTTCAACCCGGGCAGCCCGACCGAGCGCCGTCGTGCCCCTCACCGCTCGATGGGCCAGGCGACGGTAGAGGGCGGACGCATCGAGCTTCGCCACCTCGCGTTGCCATGATCCAGTGATGGCTCGCGCAATCGCCGTCGTGACGGTTTTCGGCATCGCGGCCCTCTCCGGCTGCGGATCCTCGGACGAGGACACGACCACGATCCGCGGCGGGGCCAACCCCGAGACAGTTCAGGTGATCAAGGGCTGGGCGGACGAGCTGCGAGCGGGGAACGTCGCCGAGGCGAGCAAGCGGTTCGCGCTTCCGACCGTGGTCCAGAACGGGACCCCGCCGCTGCGCCTCAGCACGCGCCGCGAGGTCGAGGCCTTCAACCGATCCCTGCCCTGCGGGGCGAAGCTGACCGACGCGGTCGCGGTCGACACGTTCACGATCGCCACCTTCGAGCTCACCGAGCGTCCTGGCCCGGGCGAGTGCGGCAATGGCGTCGGGGAGACCGCCAAGACCGCGTTCGTCGTCCGCAAGGGCCTGATCACCCAGTGGCGCCGCGTCGTCGACACTGATCAGGGGACGACGACCCAGGGCCCGGTCGTTTAAGCCCGCACCCGCTCGATCACCGCGTCGGTGAACTCGGTCGTGCCGGCATGTCCCTTCAGGTCCGGGGTCCGGATGCCCGAGGTGGCGGTCTCCATCACCGCGTCGTAGACGGCCGCCGACGCCCGCTCGGCGCCTTCGACACCCGCCTCGGCCGCGTAGTGCAGCACCGCGGCCACCGCCAGGATCATCCCCATCGGATTGGCGATGTCCTTCCCCTCCAACGCGGGCGCCGTCCCGTGCGGCGCCTCGCTCATCGCTACGCGCACCCCCAGGTCGTCATCCAGGGTGAGCAGCACCGACTCCGCCCCGGCGATCGACCCGTAGAGCGGCAGAACGAGATCCGAGAGCAAATCGCCGTCGCGATTCAGGCTCGGGATCACGAGCGGCGCGTCGGCCCTTCCCGTGAGCAGGCCCGCGTAGGTGGCGTCGATCAGAAGCGGCTCGTAGCCGACCTCCGGATGGCGCTCGGCGGCTGCGTCCATCTCCTCCTTCAGCATCCCCTCGTAAACCGGGCTGACCGTCCACTTCGGTCCTCCGTACACGCGGCCGCCGATCCCCTCGGCGGTCCGGAAGGCGTACTCGGCGACCGCACGGCAGACCGAGCGATGAATGAGCTCGACGCGCTCCGCGACCTCGTCCCCGTTCTCGGAGCGGCGCGACTCGCGCGCGCCGTAGGCGTCCTCGACCGCCATGCGCACCACTGAGATCGGATGGTGGATTCCCGCCACCGGGCTGATCCCCGGAATCCGGCGGCCGGTCCTCACGATCACCTTGCCGTCGACCGCCTCCCGGATCAGCCGGTTCGGGCTGCCCACGTCATCGGCGCCCTCCGGTGTGATCGTCGCGGCCTTGATCCCGAAGCCGGCGTCGGCCATCGTGGTCGCAGCCTCGGTGCACACCGCGTTGTTGGTGCGGCGCCGGTTCTCCAGCGAGAGGTCGAAGCGCTCGAGCTCCAGATCGAGCCCGGTCACACCAGGGTCGAGAACGCGCAGCGCCTGCTCGAGCAGTTCCTGCCCGGTCTGGTCGCCCTCGAGCACGACTATCCGCAGACCCGCCATCTCGATGCATTATGCGAGGGTGCTCCGTAAGCGGAGCTGAGGAGCAACCCGTTTGATGCTGGTATGAACCTGCAGTGCACCTGGTGCGGCGCCGAGGTCGAGCCCGACGACGGCTTCCGTGCCTACGAGCCGGCGGGAGAGCGGCGGGCCGCCTTCTGCCGGCTCGAGCACCTGATCCCGTGGTCGATCCAGGGCGCGCACTGGGAGGCCGGGGCGATGTCGGAGCCGCCATCCCTCGATGAGGGAGCGCGACACTGCTCGCACTGCGGCGCCGAGCTCACCGACGCGCACGTCCTCCTGGTCCGGCATCGGGGCGAGCATCGGGTCGCGGACGCCTTCTGCGGCGTCGACCACATGACCGAGTGGGCCAAGGCAGGCGGGCGCTGGCAGTAGCGCAAAACGCGGGATTTCGACGCGCGTTCCCCTTGACGTCCCAGGCCCCGGCGCTAGGGTGCCCGCACTTGAACGAGACAGGTTGACCTTAGGGTCAATCAGGTCAGTTCAAACAGAGAGGGCCCGGGTGACCGGGCCCTTTCGCTTGCTGAGGTGCGAGCGATGAGTTGGGCCGGGTGGATCGGTCAGTACGGTCAGGTAAGGGATGCCGACGTCTCGTTCCATCCAGCGGACGTACCTGCTCCTCATGCTGGGGAACACGCTGGCCGCTTCGCTGATCTGGGGTATCAACACGATCTTCCTCCTCGACGCGGGCCTCTCCAACCTGGAGGCCTTCGCCGCGAACGCCTTCTTCACCGGGGGCATGGTGATCTTCGAGGTACCGACCGGGATCGTTGCCGACACGATCGGGCGGCGTACCTCCTACCTGCTCGGCACCCTCACCCTGTCCGGCTCGAGCCTGCTCTACGTGATGCTCTGGCAGATCGAGGCCCCCTTCTGGCAGTGGGCAGTGGTCTCGCTACTGCTGGGGCTGGGCTTCACCTTCTTCTCGGGTGCGGTTGAGGCCTGGCTGGTCGACGCGCTGACCGCGACGGGCTACCAGGGCCGACTCGAGACCGTCTTCGGGCGCGGCCAGATCGTGACGGGCGCCGGCATGCTGGGCGGCTCGGTTGCCGGAGGCTTCATCGCCGAGCAGGTCAGCCTGGGCACGCCGTTCGTGCTGCGCGGCGCGATCCTGGTCGTGATGTTCGTCGTCGCCTTCCGGCTCATGCACGACGTCGGTTTCACACCGGAGAAGGGCGGCCGGCCGCTGGCCGAGATGAGGAAGATCGCCGCGAACTCGATCGACTACGGCTGGCGGGTTCCCGCGGTCAAGTGGCTGATGGTCGAGGCGCTGTTCACCGGCGGGGTCGGGATCTACGCCTTCTATGCCCTGCAGCCGTACCTGCTCGAGCTCTACGGCGACCCGACGGCGTACAACGTCGCCGGCCTGGCGGCAGCGATTGTGGCCGGGGCGCAGATCCTCGGCGGGGTCGCGGCGCCAGGGATCCGCGCGATGTTCCATCGGCGGACCTCGGCCCTGCTGGTCACGGCTGGGCTGAGTGCAGTCACCCTGGTTCTAATCGGGGCGATCCAGAACTTCTGGGCGGTGATCGGACTGACGACCGTCTGGGCGTTGCTCTTCGCCGCCACCATGCCGATCCGCCAGACCTACATCAACGGGATGATCCCCTCGCGGCAGCGGGCGACGATCCTCTCCTTCGACTCGATGATGTCGTCGAGCGGGGGCGTGTGGGCACAGCCGATACTCGGCCGCGTCGCCGATTCCTCGGGCTATGCGGCGTCGTATCTGGTCTCGGCCGGAATCACCGCCTTCGCTCTGCCCTTCATCGCCCTCTCGCGGAACCAGAAGGCGCCTGCCGACACGCTCGAGCTCACCGAGGCACCGGCCGCACAGCCGGCCTGAGCCGCAAACCGCCGCAACTAGCGAAAACGTCCGTTCACAAGGACTTGACTTCCCGTTTGCGAGGGGTAGGGTGCTTATCAACGGAACGAAGGGAAACCTTTGTTCCCAGAAAGGGCCCGAGAAATCGGGCCCTTTCGCTTTTCTCAGGCCGGCTTCTTCTTGTTCTTTTTCTTCGCCGGCCGCAGCGCCCCGGGTGGCGGGGCCGCCCAGGACAGGATCAACGGCGCCACCAGGTTCGGGCGTTCGACGTTGGGGGAGTGCCCCACGCCCGGCAGCAGATGGGTCTGGACGCCGGGCACGTTCTGCCGGTAGCGGTCGACCGCGGTCTGCGCGTCGTACAGTTGGTCCTCGGCGCCGAAGATCACCATCGTCGGCGCGTGAGAGGCGGCGAGGCGCTCGTCCAGCGGACCCTCGGCGACGAAGTCCTCCTCGGCGTCATGGGTGTCCTTGTAGGACGTGTACGTCATCGCGCGCAGATCGTCGGCCGGCTGGTCGGGATTCTCGAAGCCGCTCGAGATCTCGTAACCGGGGGCGAAGGCGTCGTCGTATTGATCCGTCACCTCCGATGTCGGAGCGATCTGCAGCAGTCGATCGGCAGCCTGTCCGACGATCGGCCAGTAGCTGACGCGCTGGGCGAATGACTGGTTCTCGAAGCCGTCCTCCGCCGACTGATCGATGATCACCACACGGGTGGCGAGCTGTGGGCTCCGCTGAGTCAGCGCGGTGACCACGCTGCCGCCGAGCGAGTGGCCGACCACCGTGGCGTTGAGGACACCGAGCTTCGCCAGCGCCTCGGCCACCGCGGTCGCCTGATCGTCGATCGAGTAGCCGGCGCTCGGCTTGTCCGAGCCGCCGTGGCCGAGCAGATCGACGCGGATGACGCGGTGATCCCGCTCGAGCAGCGGCGCCAGGTCATCCCACCAGTTCATCGAGCACGTGTAGCAGTGGACCAGCACGATGGGCGTACCCCGGGGGTTGCCCTGCTCGAGCACCTGGAGGGTCCCGTTCGAGGTCTCCACCAATCGCGCGCCGCTGTCGCGCACGTACGCGTCCTTGGTCGCGTTGGAGACCACGATCGCGTTGATCAGCAGGAGGACGACAAGGCCCGCGATCACGCCCAGGGTGATCTTCAGCCAGCGAGGCACCGACTACATCTAACTGTCGGGACCGGCGTCTTCCCGGGGACTGAGGCCGAGCTCATCGGCCCGCTCGCCGAGCGCCTCGATGACCAGTGCGATGTGCTCCTCCTGGTCGACACCCAGCTCCTCGATCCCCCGCCGGATGTCCTCGCGGTTGACCGCGGCCGCGAACGAGGGCTGCTTGAGCTTCTTCTTGACCGACTTCGCCTTCATGCCCTCGATGCCGGTGGGACGGACAAGGGCGCAGGCGGCGATGAACCCGGAGAGCTCATCGACGCCGTAGAGCGTCTTCGCCATACGCGACTCCCTCGGGACACCCATGAAATCCGCGTGCCCGGCGACGGCGTCGATCACCTCCTGCGGATAGCCGCGCTCCTCCAGCTCCTTGATCGCGTAGCGCGGGTGCCCCGTGTCGAGGTCGGGGTAGCGCTCGTAATCGAGATCGTGGAGGAGGCCGGTGATCGCGTACATCTCCTCATCCTCGCCCCACCTGCGGGCGTAGGCACGCATGGCCGCCTCGACCCCTAGCAGGTGCTTGCGCAGCGAGTCCGACTCGACCCACTCGGTGACCAGCAGCCATGCATCGTCTCGTGAGACCTCCGCCATACGGCGCATTACTCTAGGCGCCCATGGAGAAATTCATCATCCAAGGCGGCGTACCGCTGTCCGGAGAGATCGTGCCGGCGGGCAACAAGAACGCCGCGCTTCCGATTCTGGCGGCGTGCCTGCTGACCGAGGAGGAGCTGCTGGTTCGCAACGTGCCGAGGATCCGGGACGTCCAGTCGATGCTCGGCCTGCTCGAGCGGCTGGGAGTCAAGGTCGCCTGGATGGGAGAGAACGAGCTGCGCCTGCAAGCCGATGAGATCTCGGTCACGGAGGTCGACGAGGAGCTCGCCGACCGGATCCGCGCCTCGTTCCTGCTCGCCGGCCCGCTGCTCGCGCGCTTCGGCGAGGTCCGGATGCCACCGCCCGGGGGCGACACGATCGGCCGCCGTCGCCTCGACGCCCACCTCGACGCCTTCCGCGACCTCGGCACGCAGGTCGCGGGCGACGTCTGGATCGAGCTCTCGGCGCCGCCGGACGGCCTACGGCCGACCCGGATCTTCATGGACGAGCCCTCGGTGATGGGCACCGAGAACGCGCTGCTCGCCGCGGCGCTCACCGAGGGGCCGACCACGATCGCGAACGCCGCCTCCGAGCCGCACGTCCAGGACCTGGCCCGTCTGCTCTGCAAGATGGGCGCGCAGGTTGACGGGATCGGATCCAACGTGATGACGGTTCACGGACGCAAGCACCTCGGCGGCGCGGAGCACGATGTCTGCTCCGACCACATCGAGGTCGCCAGCTTCATGGCGCTGGCCGCCGCAACCAGCGGCGAGCTCCGCATTCGGAACGTGGTCGCCGAGGACATGGAGGGAATACGGAGGCATTTCCGCCGTCTCGGGCTGCAGACCATGCTGGAGGGCAACGACCTCCTGGTCCCGCCGGAGCAGAAGCTCACCATCCGCGACGACCAGGGCGACGCGATCCCGAAGATCGACGACGGGCCCTGGCCGGCGTTCCCCGCGGACCTCACCTCGATCGCGCTCGCCCTCGCCACGCAGGCGGACGGCACGATCGTGGTCCACGAGAAGATGTTCGAGAACCGGCTCTTCTTCGTCGACAAGTTGGTGGCGATGGGCGCTCGGATCCACCTCTCCGACCCGCACCGGGCGGTGGTCAGTGGTCCGAGCCGTCTTCACGGTGCCCGACTGGAGAGCCCTGACATCCGAGCGGGTATGGCGATGCTCATCGCCGCGCTCGCGGCCGACGGCACCTCGGAGATCGGCAACGTCGCGCAGATCGACCGCGGCTACGAGCGAATCGACTCGCGGCTGCGCGACCTCGGTGCCCGCATCGAGCGAGTCGCCTCCGAGCGCGTCGCGGTCTGAACGAAACGGGTTGCTGCTCCGACACCTGACGGGTCGCGCTGTCGCGCGCCCTCGCATATGCGCAGCACCCTCGCATCTGCCCAGGCAACACCGCTGCCGGAGATTCGGCACCCCCCATCTAAGGTGCCGTCAAGCCGCCCCCGGACGCGAAGCGGAGGAGGCGACGTAATTATGGGAATCCACCCGACCCCGCCGGGGACCAGAGACATCCTGCCCGAGGAGATGCGCGAGCTTCGCGCGCTCGAGGCGGCGCTGCGCGCCGCCTTCGACGAGCACGGCTACGGCGAGGTCGCCACCCCGACCATCGAGTACGCGGAGGTTCTGCGGCGCGGTGACGAGCGATACGCCAACGCCGCTTACCGCTTCTTCGACGAGCGGGGCGACCTGCTCGCGATGCGCTCGGACATGACCATCCCGATCGCGCGGCTGGTCGCCACCCGCCTGCAGGACGCCGAGCCGCCGTTCCGCCTCTCCTACATCGCACGCGCCTATCGCGCCGTCAACCCGCAGCGCGGGCAGATGAGGGAGTTCACTCAGGCGGGGGTGGAGCTCATCGGCGCCCCCGCCCCGGAGGGGACGGCCGAGGTGGTCGAAGTGCTGAGCGGGGCGCTCGACGCCGCCGGCCTCACGCGGGCGGTCGTCGGCCTCGGCGATGCCGACCTCTACGGCCAGCTCCTCGCCGAGCTTGGTGTCGCCGAGGAGCCCCGCGACCGGATTCTCGACCGCCTCGCGACACACGATCTCGTCGGTCTCGAGCTGGCGGTTGACGAGGTCGCAGGTCTCGATGCCGCGGCTCGCGCCACGCTCCTCGCGCTGCCCGGTATGCGTGGCGGCCCGGAGGTCCTCGATCGCGCCACCGAGCTGGGCGGCGAGGCGGTCGAGCGGGCCACCGGAAGGCTGCGCGCGACCTATGACGCGCTCGCCGGGCGGGGGGTGGCCGACCGCGTTCGGCTCGACCTCGGCCTGCTGCGCGACCTCGGCTACTACACCGGTGCGATTCTCGAGGTCTACGACCCTGCCCTCGGGCACATCCTCGGCGGCGGCGGCCGCTATGACTCCCTGCTCGGGCGCTTCGGCCGGGATCTGCCCGCGGTCGGCTTCTCCCTCTATCTGGAGCGGCTGCACGTCGCCCAGGCGGAGGAGGAGCGTCAGGACCGGCGGGAGGCCGGCTGATGCCGCGCGTTGTGGAGATGACGCGGGCCCGCGAGGGAGGCCCCCTGAGGCTCGCCCTGCCCCGCGGCGCGCTCTGGACGGAGACGCTCGACGCCCTCGATCGCATTGGCATCGACACCGCCGGCCTTCGCTCCGACTCGCGCTCGCTGGTCTTCGAGTCCGGTGGGCTGACCCTGGTGACGATGCGGCCCTCGGATGTCCCCACGTACGTCGAGGCCGGAGCCGCCGACCTCGGCATCACCGGCAAGGACGTACTGCTCGAGCAGCGCGACCGGATCGTCTACGAGGTGCTCGACCTGCGCTATGGCGCGTGCCGCATGGTCCTCGCCGGGCGTGCAGGGGACAGCGCCCTCGACGAGGACGAGCGGCGCCTCGGCGCGATGAGGATCGCGACCAAGTACCCACGCGTGGCGGAGCGCCACTTCGAGGAGACGGGACGCCGCGCCGAGGTGATCGAGGTCAAGGGGTCGGTCGAGCTCGCGCCGCTCTCAGGCTTGGCTGACGGGATCGTCGACCTCGTGGCCACGGGACGCACCCTGGCCGATAACGGGCTTGAGGTCCGCGAGGAGATCGCCACCTCGACCGCCCGTCTGATCGCGAACCGGGTCTCCCACAAGCTGCGCGCCGCGGAGGTCGACGACCTGGTCGAGCGACTGCGCCCGGAGGGAAGGCCGGCCCCCGGACGCGAGGCTGAGGAGGCCGGCTGAAATGAGGATCGCGAGTTTCGACTGGGACGGCAGGAATCCGGCCGCTCTCGCCGAGGAGATCCGCGCGCTGCAGCCGCCACTCGGTGACGTGGGGGAGACCGTTGCCGAGATCATCGCCGCGGTTCGGGAGCGAGGTAACGAGGCGGTCGCGGAGCTCGAGGCTCGTTTCGGCGGGGGGCCAGTGGAACCCCGCGACCTGCCGATCTCCGACGCCGAGATCCGCTCGGCCCTCGAGCGACTCGACTCCGAGGTTCGGGGTGCGCTGGAGACGGCGGCGGCGAACATCCGGGCGGTCGCCGAAGCCCAGCTCGCGGAGGAGCGGCAGGTGCAGCTCGAGCAGGGTCAATCGGTGGATCTTCGTGAGGTACCCGTCGGCTCCGCGGCCGTGTACGCGCCGGGGGGCACGGCCTCCTATCCCTCGACAGTCCTGATGGGCTGCATCCCAGCGAAGGTGGCGGGGGTGGAGCGCATCGTCCTCGCCACGCCTCGTGGCGGTGGCGAGCGCCCCGTTTCCGACCTGATCGCCGCCGCCGCCGCAATCGGCGGCGCGGACGAGGTGTATCCCGTGGGGGGCGCGCACGCGATCGCGGCTCTTGCGATCGGCACTCAGCTGATCCCGCCGGTCGACGTGATCGCGGGACCGGGCAACCGCTACGTCCAGGAGGCGAAGCGCCAGCTCGCCGGCCAGGTCGGCATCGACGGGATCGCCGGCCCTTCCGAGCTGATGGTGGTCGCCGGCGACACCGCCCGGGCGGATTGGATCGCCCTGGACCTCTGCGCCCAGGCCGAGCACGGCCCCGACGGTCTCGTGATCGCGGCGGCGGTCGAGACGGTGATCCTCGACGAGATCGAGAGGGAGGTTCGGCGGGTCGCGGAGGCACACGAGATCGCCGCGGACGCGCCGCTGGCGCTGGTCGCCGTTCCGGATACCGTCACCGCCGTCCAGCTCGCAAACGCGATCGCCCCCGAGCACCTCGAGCTGGTCACGGAGGACGCGACGCTTCTCGCGAACGCGGTCAGGACGGCCGGCTGTGTGTTCGTGGGCCCGCATGCCGCGACCGCCTTCGGGGACTACGCCGCGGGCTCCAACCACGTGCTTCCCACCGGCGGGGCCGGGCGCTTTCAGGGGCCGCTCGGACCGGTGGTGTTCCGGCGGCGGATCACGACCGTGGAGCTCTCCCAGGCCGGGGCGCGGGAGCTGGCGCCGACGGTCGCTACATTGGCCCGCGCCGAGGGCTTCCCGCTGCACGCGGAGTCCGCCGAAGCGAGAGCCAAGGAGTAGGGGAATGGCACGCACCGCAGAGATCAGCCGCGAGACCAAGGAGACCCGGGTCAAGCTGCGCCTCGACCTGGACGGGGGTGAGGCCAAGGTCTCCACTGGGGTTGGCTTCCTCGATCACATGCTCGAGCTGCTCGCCCGCCACGGCCGGCTTGGCCTCGACCTGGAGGCGAGCGGAGACCTGGAGACCGGCGCCCACCACACGACCGAGGACGTCGGCATCTGCCTCGGGCAGGCGATCGATGAGGCGCTCGGCGACCGCGCCGGAATCACGCGCTACGGCTCGGCCCTGGTTCCGATGGACGAGGCTCTGGGCGAATGCGCGATCGACATCTCGGGCCGCCCCTACCTCGCCTTCGACGCGGACCTCCCCGACGTGACCATCGCCGGCTTCGACTCCGAGCTCGCCGATGAGTTCTTCCGCGCCGTCGCTAACAACTCGAAGATCACGCTCCACATCTGGCTCCGCTCCGGCTCCAACGCCCATCACATGATCGAGGCCTCGTTCAAGGCGTTCGCTCGTGCCCTGCGGGAGGCCGTCTCGATCGACCCCGACGAGAGCGGAGTGCCCTCGACCAAGGGCACGCTGACGGAATGACGCGTATAGCGATCCTCGATTACGGGATGGGCAACCTCCGTTCCGTCGAGAAGGCCCTGGAGCGGATCGGAGCCGAGGTCGAAATCACCTCCGACGGCGCGCGGGCCGACGCCGCCGACGGCGTCATCCTGCCGGGCGTCGGGGCGTTTCCGCGAGCGATGGAGCGGGTCCGCGAGCTGGGGCTCGACGAGCTGGTCGCGGGCTGGATCGAGGCGGGCCGTCCCGTCCTCGGGATCTGCCTCGGCCTGCAGCTGCTCTTCGAGTCCTCGGTCGAGAACGAGGGCTCCACCGGGCTGGCCCTGCTCGACGGGGTCGTCGGCCCGCTCGAGGCCAACGGCTACAAGGTCCCGCACATCGGCTGGTCGCCTGTGCGCTGGGAACACACGTCGCGCCTCATCGAGGGCCTCGGCGAGGAGACACCGTTCTACTTCGTTCACTCCTTCGCCCCTCGTCCGGCGATGGGCGGAGATGTCCTCGGCACCGCCGCCTACGGCGAGCGCTTCACCTGCGCGGTGGAGCGGCCGCCGCTCTACGGCGTCCAGTTCCACCCGGAGAAGTCGAGCTCCGCGGGACTCAAGCTGCTGGACAACTTCGTCCGCATCTGCAGTTGATCCTCTTCCCGGCGATTGACATCCGCGGCGGCAGGGCCGTCCGCCTGATCCAGGGCGACTACGAGAAGGAGACGGCGTACGACGACGACCCGGTCGTCGCCGCCCGGCGCTGGGTGGACGGCGGCGCCCGGTGGCTGCACATCGTCGACCTCGACGGCGCGCGCGCGGGCGAGCCCGTCAACCTCGAGCACGTGCGCCGGATCGTCGCCACGGTCAACGTGCCGGTACAGCTCGGTGGGGGGCTGCGCGACTCAAAGAAGGTGGAGGAGGCGATCTCCTCCGGCGCAGAGCGGGTCGTGCTCGGCACGGCGGCGGTGCGCGATCCCGAGATGGCGGAGGCGATCGCCGCAGCGCACGGCGACCGGGTCGTCGCCTCGGTGGACTCTCGCTCCGGCAAGGTCGCCGCCGAGGGCTGGACAGAGGGAACCGATCTGGGCACGACCGAGGTGATCGCCGAGCTCACCAGGCGCGGCCTGAGCCGATTCGTCTTCACCCCGGTGGACGTAGACGGCCTGATGGAGGGGCCCGACCTCGATGCGCTGCGAGGGGTCGCGGATGCAACCGACGGCGAGCTGATCTACTCGGGCGGCATTGGGTCGCTCGAGGATCTGCGCGCAGTTGCCGGGCTCGGTCTCGAGAACGTCGAGGGCGTGATCGTCGGCCGGGCGCTGTACGAGCAGCGGTTCAGCGTCGCCGAGGCGCGGGCCGCGCTCGGCCCATAGGCTCCGGCCCATGAGGAGGCTCTTCGGGCCGTTCTTCGTCTTCGCGGGGATCATGCACTTCGTCAAGACCCGCGCGTACGTGCGCATCATGCCGCCGTACGTCCCGCGCCACCGTGAACTCGTCTACATCAGCGGTGTGGCGGAGATAGCGGGCGGCCTGGCCACGATGCACCCCGCCACCCGGCGAGCCGGGAGCGCTTGGAGCATCGCCACCCTGGTCGCGGTCTTCCCGGCGAACCTCCATATGGCGCTCGAGCCGGAGCGCTTCGAGAAGGGGATCCCCGGAGGGCGGACGACGCTATACGCGCGCCTGCCGGTGCAGCTGCTCTTCATCGCCTGGGCCTATGCGGCCGGCGACTGGGACTAGGCAAAGCCACAACGATCTGAGAGGATGCCGCCCCAAACGACCGGGGAGGTCCTGGATGCGCCGCCGACTGCTTGTCGCCATGACGTTTGCGATCACCGCGCTGCTCATGCTTGGCGGAGCGACCGCCTCGCCAGCCGCACCTGGCAGCCTGCAGATCCTGTTCGTCAGCAACCAAGGGGACGGCGATTTCACCGAATTCCTCCCAGTGCTCAGGAGTACCCCTGGCGTGGCTACGGTCAACACCTTCGAAAGCTTCGCCGACACCCCGAGCGCAGCCGCCATGGCCTCCCATGACCTCGTTGTGAACACCGGCGACAGCAACTATGGCGACCAAGCCCTCTACGGAAACCGCCTGGCCGACTACATCGATGCCGGCGGTGCCGTGATCCAGTTCGCTTACGACAACTGGGACTCTGCGCTCGCGCATCCCACCGGTCGCTTCGAATCCGGGGGATATCCGCCCTTCATCCCCGGTAACAACGACAACGACTTGACATCGCTCGGGACCATCCTGGTGCCGAACAGCCCGTTACTTGCGGGCGTCCCGAGCTTCACCACCGGGGACAACGTCACGGACGGCCTCGCCCCTGGGGCGACCCTGCTTGCCCTGTGGGCCGACGGCCGCAACGCGATCGCGACGAAGGGGCGGGTGGTCTCGGTCACCGCCAGCCCGGAGGACGGCGGCGAATTCAATCCGATCTCTGCCGCCGCCCGGCTCGTCGTCAACGCGGGCAACGTGCTCGGCCGGCACACGCTCACCGTGAAGAAGGCGGGCCGCGGTTCCGGAACCGTGACAAGCGTTCCAGCGGGGATCAGCTGCGGGAAAACCTGCACGGCCACCTTTGCGGGGGCCACAGCCCTGACCCTCACCGCCAAGGCGAAGAAGAGCTCGTTCACCGGCTGGAAGGGTGTGGCTGGCTGCAAGAAGAGCTCCCGCTGCACGTTCACGCCGACCGCGAACACCACGGTCACAGCCAACTTCGGCTGCAAGAAAAAGAAGAAGAAGAAGAGCTCGGCTGAAAGCGCCAAGAGGAAGAAGTGCAAGAAAAAGAAGAAGCGCTGAGCCGCTAGGTTCGCGACCCGCCTCTCTAGCCTTATCCGGATGGTTCTGAAGCGGGTCATCCCCTGCCTCGACGTGGACAACGGCCGCGTGGTCAAAGGCACCAACTTCGTCGACATCCGCGACGCCGGCGATCCGGTTGAGCTCGCCGAGCGCTACGACGCCGAGGGCGCCGACGAGCTTGTCTTTCTCGACATCACCGCCTCGCACGAGAGCCGTGACACGATCGTCGAGC
The DNA here is from genome assembly GCA_035265665.1 of Solirubrobacterales bacterium. Classification (GTDB taxonomy): domain Bacteria; phylum Actinomycetota; class Thermoleophilia; order Solirubrobacterales; family 70-9; genus DASUPK01. The sequence goes on from DATFOK010000016.1 coordinate 22,012, forward strand.
TCGCCCGCCGCACGGCCGACAACGTCTTCATCCCCTTCACGATCGGC
>DATFOK010000017.1:0-14775 GCA_035265665.1 Solirubrobacterales bacterium
GACACCGTGATTGAGCGCCAGCTTCACGATCCGAACGGCATCGATCACGATGCCCGCTGAGTTCGGCGAGTCCCAGACCTCGAGCTTGAGCTCGAGATTAAGGGGCACGTCCCCGAATGACCTGCCCTCCACACGGATGTGCGCCCACTTGCGGTCGGTCAGCCACGGGACATAGTCCGAGGGACCGATGTAGACGTCGTCGGCGGGCAGCTCGTGGTCCATGATCGAGGTGACCGCGTTGGTCCTCGAGATCTTCTTGGATTCCAGGCGCTCGCGTTCGAGCATGTTGTAGAAGTCCATGTTGCCGCCGACGTTGAGCTGACTCGTGCGCTCCATGCGCACGCCGCGGTCCGCGAACAGCCTCGCCAGCTGCCGGTGGACGATGGTGGCGCCGACCTGCGACTTGATGTCGTCGCCGATGATCGGCAGGCCGGCCTCCTCGAAGCGCCGGTCCCAGTAGTCCTCGCGGGCGATGAACACCGGCAGGCAGTTGACGAAGCCCACCCCTGCGGCCAGCGCCTGCTCCACGTACCACTTCGTGGCCTGCTCGGAGCCGACCGGCAGGTAGCAGACCAGGACATCGGTCTGGGTGTCCTGGAGGATCCCGACGATGTCGGCGGTCTCGCCCGGCGCCTTGGTGATCTTCTCCTTCAGGTACTTGCCGAGACCGTCATGCGTCATGCCGCGGTGCACCTTGACGCCCAGCTTCGGCACGTCCGAGAACTTCATCGTGTTGTTCTGGCCGGCCCAGATCGCCTCGGAGAGGTCCTTCCCGACCTTGTCCGCGTCGATGTCGAAGGCGGCCGTGAACTCGATGTCGCTCACGTGGTAGCCGCCCAGATCCACGTGCATGAGGCCGGGGACCTGCTCGGCTGGGTCGGCGTCCTTGTAGTACTGGACGCCCTGCACGAAAGAGCTCGCGCAGTTGCCGACGCCGACGATCGCAACCCGGACCTTGTCGTCCCGTGCGCCGTTGCGGCGGGCGCCGTTGGCTCTTCCATTAACGGTGCTCATCCTGGGAAATCCTCCTCGATAAGAAGAATCAGCTCTGAAACCACACTTGCGCTGCTGCGGGGTTACACGTCTTCGGCCGGAACGGGCTCCTGCGCGGGCGCCTGCTGCCCCTCCGCGCCGCGCCGCTTGAGCGCGTTTCTGACGTGCCAGACGCGCTGAAAAACCGTGAAAGCCGTCAGCACCGCCATCGCGTAGATCGCCGGAGCGAGTAGATCCGCGTCGAAGATCCCGGCTCCCTTCGCGAAAACGAGGCCGATGGAGAGTATGACTACCCGGACGGGGCGTGTGGCCAACCCGACCTTGCACTCAACGCCCAAGGCCTCGGCACGCGCACGGGTGTAGGAGACCATCAGCGAACCGAGCACGACCACGACGCACATCGCCGCCGCGAACTCGTCCCCGCTGAGGGCGAAGCGATAGGCGACGGCGGTGAGCACGATTCCCTCCTCGATCCGGTCGAGGGTCGAGTCGAGGAAGGCCCCGAACAGGGTGCCCTTCCCCGACACCCGCGCGTAGCGGCCGTCGAGGGTGTCCATCACCGAGCCGACGATGAACGCCACGCCGCCCAGGAAGTAGAGGCCCTGCCAGATCAGGACGGCGGCGGCCAGGTTGCCGACCAGGCCGACCATGGAAATCGCGTTCGGGGTGAGGCGGGACTCGATCAGGCGGTTGCGCATGGCAGCCGAGAGCTCGGCGGCACTGGTCGGTCCCCTGCCGGGCGGAGGGGTCCCGTTGGCGGGCAGGTCTCGCTGATCGATGCTCCTCATTAAACGGGTTGCGCGGCGGCCTCGGGCTCCGGCTGCGGTTCGAGGTCGCCGGTCGGAGCGCTGCGGGTCGCCGAACCGAAGGACCAGTCCGAGTTCAGCCGGGCGAGGAGCATGGCGACGCCAGTCGCGAGCGCAGCCGTGACCACGCCCAGGACGGCGTCGAGCCAGAAGTGGTTGCCGCTGGCCACGACGACGTAGGTCATCAGCAGCGGGTAGGCGAAGAGGGCGGCCCTGAGCGGGCGAGGTCGCGCCAGCATTCCCAGGGACCAGGCGAGGATCACCGAGAGGCCGACATGCATCGAGGGGACGGCCGCGAACGGATTGAAGAGTGGGTCGCCGGGGTTGGAGAGCAACGGATTGTTGCCAGTCACCGAGCTGGAGGGGTCGAGGCCGAGCTCGGGCAAGAAGCGCGGCGGCGCGGTCGGGAAGAGCGCGTAGCCGATCACCGAGATGGCCATCGCAGCGAAGACCGCGTTGCGGACGAAGCCGTAGCTACCCCGGTAGCCGAAGTAGAGGACGGCCAGCATCAGGCAGCTGCCCTTGAAGTGCAGGTTGGCGTAGCCCCAGCGCGCCACGTCGGCGGGCCAGCCGGCGTCGATCGCCCAGTGCTGGACACTCGGCTCGATCAGGAGCCCGATCGAGCGCTCCGCCGAGACCAGGTCCCGCGCGTGCGAGAAGGAGAGCCCCATGCTGCCATCCACGGCCCCCCTTGCATGCCTCCAGGCCCAGTAGGCGGCGGCGAGGAGGGCCAGCTGAATGAGGAGGTCGAGCGCCCCCCGCGGCAGCAGGGCTGAAGCGACGCGACGAACGGCCCGGGTCACGGCTGCTCGGCCCCGGCGCCCCCGTATTGGATCACTGGCTCCTCATGGCAGCGCGGACCAGAACTGATCGCCCGCACCGGAGAGAAGTCGATGCCGACGCGGAAGCGCCCCGGCGTCTCGACGTCGAGCATCGTGTAGCCACCGGGCGCCTGCTCCACACAGCCGGTGCCCTGCTCGATCGACCAGTAGGGAGTCCAGTTCACCCTGACGAGGACGGTTCCGGGGGCGCTGCTGTCGACCACGAACCCCTCCGGCCTGAGCTTCACCATCTTGCCGCCGATCGCGAGCGGAGACGGGTTGCGGACCTTGTAGACGGTCCAGTCCGGGCTCCGATAGACGCGCTCCAAGTAGCGCGGTGGACCGCGCTTGATCATGCGCTTCTCCGGTCGCGCCGCGTAGTCGAGCGGCGCGTGCGGGACCGCGACGTACCCGACGCCGAGGTCATCGAGCCAACTCCGGTACTGCGGCCCCGTCAGGGGAGTCGACTGGTAGAAGAGCGGATTGAGCTTGCGATCGAGCTGGCGCTCCCAGCCACGGGCGATGTAGATCCCGCGCGGGACATAGGCGGACTCCCAGTGATGCGCCTCGGGGAGGACCTCTACCCGGTAGGCGTCATGGCGGGGCTGGCCGCGCAGGAAGTCGATCAGCGGCGCGTAGAAGCCCGGCTTGACCGAGGGCTGCGCGCTCACCTGCTCGAGGTCCCGGATCACCGGCGACCACTGCCAGTAGATCAGGACCGGCACCAGCAGGATCAGGTAGAGGCGCTGCCGGCGCCAGAGGCCGAATGCGAGCGCCGGCCCGAGCAGCAGCGAGCCCATCCGCGTCGCGTTGCCGCCCATCGGCGTCTGAATCAGGAAGGCGGCGGTGAGCGCGAGCGCGTAGCCGGCGACGCCATAGCGGAGCAGCCGCTCCTCTCGCGGCAGGGCGACGAAGACCGCAACCGCGACCAGGATGGCCGGCTGGTAGCTCGAGAAGTCGAAGGGCTCCGTGCCGCCCTCCGGGAACGCGGAGGACATCAGCAAGGCCATCCCCACCGTGACCAGCGCGAGCTCCAGTCCCTTGCGACTGCGCTCGGCGATCGCGTACGCGATCACTCCGCCGGCGAGGAACAAGGCCGCGACAGGGCTCGCCAGGGGCGTCAGGGCGGCGAAGAAGATCGCCCAGAGGCGGCGTCCCCGTTGGGCCGCGAAGATCGCGCCCAGCGCCACCGCGACCCCGAGCGCGAAGGTGAGCCGGCCGGTGAAGAGGCTGATCGAGGTCGCCGTGGCGAACCAGATCACCCCCAGACGCGCTCTATCTCCGAAGCGGTCGTAGGCGATCGCCGAGAACAGCAGCGCCGCGGCGACCGCCGCCAGCACTCCCGCCACCCGTGCACCGATCAATGAGGCGAGCGGGGGCAGCAGCAGCCCGTAGCCCGGCAGGTGGTGGCCACCAAACCAGAAGTTGTCCCAGGCCACCAGCCCGTGGTCGGCGAACAGCCCCGAGCGGAACACCTGCGCGGCGTGGTCGGCGCTGTCCGGTTTGACGATCAGGTAAGCGACGCCGAGGGCCGCCGCCACCAGCCCCGGCTCGCCGTAGCGACGGAGCGCGTCCCGGGCGGTCAAGTCGTCGCGGGACGGAAGGACCAGACGGCGGGACGCGCACGCGCCAGGACCTCACGCGCCGCGAGCGCCGCGAGGATCGCGACGAGGGCCCCTGCGGCGGCGTCGATCCAGAAGTGATTGGCGGTCACGACGACCACCCAGAAGACGAGCAGCGGGTAGAGGCCCCAGGCGATCTTGGTGACCGTGTGCCGTGCGATCAGGGCGCCGCTGATGCCGATCATCAGTGCGAAGGCGCAGTGCATGCTCGGAATCGCCGCGTAGGGGTTGATGAAGACCTTGACCAGGGCGGAATCGTGGTTGACCTGGGCGAAGTCGGTGATCGTGTCGGTGAACCCCTCGAACATCCGGGGCGGTGCGGTCGGAACCAGCGCGTACCCGACCAGAGCCAGCGCCATCGCGACCATGAACATGTTGCGCACGAAGTAGAAGTGCTGGTTGCGGAAGAGGTAGAGCCAGACCAGGAAGGCCGTGGTCACCACGAAGTGGCTGTTCATGTACATGAAGTTGGCGACGTCGATCAACCAGCGGTGATCGATGAAGAGCTTCTGGAAGCCCGGCTCGAAGTACGCCCCGAGATCCTTCTCGAGGTTGATCACGTTCTGGCCGTTGACCATCGCCCGGACACGCTCGCCATCGGCGAGCCCGCGGACGAGCTCGTAGCAGAGCTCCGCGAGCACGAACAGGCCGAGCTGCCTGCCCGCGTCCCCATATCCATGAGGTAGCCAAGAGCCGACTTTGTTGATTCCGGAGCGCACGACCGCAAGATTCTAGTTAACCGCCGGTTACACCTTCGTGACAGGCACCACGGTTCTTCCAGATCTTTCGGGTTCGAACGAGTGGGCCACCCCGGCGAGGCGCGCAGAATATCCTCGCCAGGTGCCTCTTCCGGCCAGGGTAGTGCTCGCCGACGGCAAGACAGCGAACCTGCCACCGGGGAGGCCGCCCCGCATCCCGAAGCGCGATCCGGAATGGCGCCGCCCCTCCCGGCGGAGGGTGCTCTCGATCCGCGATCGGCTGCGGGAACTCTACGGACAGCCTGTGAACGATCCCCACGGCCATCCGATCGCCGAGCTGATCCGGACGGTGCTCTCCCAGAACACCAACGACCGCAACCGAGACGTCGCCTACGCCCGGCTCCGAGAGCGCTTCCCGACCTGGGAGGAGGTCAGAGACGCGCCGACCGAGGAGGTGGAGGAGGCGATCAAGCCCGGGGGGCTGAGCGTCACCAAGGCGCCGCGGATTCAGGAGATCCTCGGGCGGCTCGGCGATCACCCGGATCTGGACTGGCTCGCCGACGCCCCGCGCGAGCGGGCGCTCGAGTACCTGACCGAGCTTCCGGGCGTCGGGCGCAAGACGGCGGCCTGCGTGCTGATCTTCGCCTTCGGCCGGCCGGAGATTCCCGTCGATACGCACGTCCATCGGGTCGGCGGCCGGCTCGGGCTCTTCCGCGCCGGCGCCTCATTCGAGGAGGCGCATGACGAGATGCTCGCCATCACCCCTCCCGAGGACGCCTACGAGCTCCACATCAACCTGATCCGCCACGGCCGCGCGGTCTGCAGGCCGCGCCCCCGCTGCGGGAAGTGCGGACTCAGGCGGATGTGCCCGTGGTACCGGACGCACAAGGCCGACGCACGGGGCAATATGCTGCCGCGCCAGTGAAGCGGAGCACGTTCGTCATGTTCGGGCTCGTCGTCCTGCTGCTGGGCGTGGGCATTCCGGCCTGGGCGCTCAGCCAGGAGGGCTCCGAGAGCGCGGCCGAGGAGGTCCCTTCGAGCCTGCAGGAGGGCCAGGACCTCTTCGTGACGAACTGCGGCGCCTGCCACACCCTCGCGGAGGCGGGGACGGATGGGGTCATCGGTCCGAACCTCGATGAGCTGCTCGCACCGCCGAGCGCGAGCGCCCCGGACCCGGCGACGATCAAGCCTCGGGTGTTGAGCGCGATCAACAACGGCGTCGGCGGACGGATGCCCAAGGGCGTCCTCTCGGGTCAGCAGGCTGATCAGGTCGCGGCCTTCGTCGCGCAGGTCGCGGGGCAGGGTCCGTAGTCCCTACGGATCTCCGAAAGCGCCCGCAACTCTGCGTGAATCACAGTGATTAGGAGCAATGAGAGGAATCCGAAGGGCGTCGATTCGTCGTGCCCTTCTTCGAAAGGAGATCTGTTGAGCAACGCACATGGCTTCTCCATGCCGAAGGGGCGCATGGGATTGGGGCTGCTCGTTGGGCTGATCGCTGCCCTCGCACTGACGCTCCTCCCCGGGGTCGCCGACGCCAAGGGGAAGGGCAAGAAGAAGGGACATCAGCTGACGGTGATGACCCGCAATCTCTACCTGGGCGCGGACCTCAGTCCTGTGCTGAACGCCCCGGGGATCAACCAAGCGATCGACGCGGGTGGGCAGGTCGTCAACCAGGTCCACGCGACGAAGTTCCCGTCCGTACGGGCCGCTTCGCTCGCGGCCGAGATCAAGAAGCGCAAGCCCGACATCGTCGGGCTGCAGGAGGTCTCCTGGTGGCGTACCGGGCCGGTCAACCTCGATCCCAATTTGGTCACCAATCCGACCGCCTCGACCACCGACCCCCTCGGCGGTGACTTCATCACCGAGCTTCTGAACAAGCTCAACAAGGGCAAGACGAAGGGGAAGAAGGGTTCGGCGGCCGCGGCCAAGAAGGGCAAGAAGAAGAAGGGCGGCGTCCGGTACGTGCTGGCGGTCATCAAGACTGAGTTCGACGCCGAGCTGCCGGTCGACGACGATCCAAACGGAGGAGAACCGCTATTCGGCGCCGACCACAACGAGCGTCTGACGATGCGCGATGCGATCCTGGTCCGCAAGGGCGCAGGGGTCAAATTCAAGAACCCGACCAGCGGCACCTTCAACACGCTGCTGCGCGTGCAGCTGGCGGGCTTCCTGAACATCGACGTGACGCGTGGCTGGACCGCGGTCGACGTGAAGGCTCGGGGTCGGAGCTTCCACTTCGTCAACACGCATCTGGAGGCGTTCGACAGCTCAGGCTCGAACACGACCAACCAGGGAACCACGCTGGGTAGGGGCGACATCCGCGCCGCTCAGGCGTCGCAGCTCGTCGGCCCAGGTGGAGCGGCCAACAGCACGCGGCCGGTGATCCTGCTCGGTGACATGAACTCGGACGACGACACCGTCCAGCCCAATGGCGACCGCAACGCCTACATGGCGCTGACGGCCGGTGGGTTCACCGAGCGGAGCACCGCGAATCCGCTCAGCTGTTGCCTGAATGACCCGTTCCTGGTCGGTGGGCCGAACTCGATCAACGATTTCGACCACCAGGTCGATCATGTCCTCGCGAACTCGGGCAAGGTCAAGTTCGTGAAGGGTTTCGTCGACGGCCGGGCGCCGGTCAACGGACTCTTCCCGTCGGATCACGCCGGGCTGACGAGCGTGCTGAAGATCAAGTAGAGACCGAAGCTGGATTGATTGGAAAGGCCGGGCCTCAGCGCCCGGCCTTTCTTTTGCTTGACAGCATGCCTAGATCTGTGAAACTGCCACTTAGATTTCTTAGGCGGCTATGCTGAAGCCAACGCGAACACAAGCTTTGGAGGACTGACAGTGGCAAAGACAATCGGAATCGACCTTGGCACGACGAATTCGGCCATGGCGGCCATGGAGGGTGGCGAGCCCGAGATCATCGAGAACGCAGAGGGCGGCCGGACCACCCCGTCCGTCGTCGCCTTCACCGACTCGGGCGAGCGCCTGGTCGGCACGGTCGCCAAGAGGCAGGCCGTGATGAACCCCGAGAAGACCATCTTCTCCATCAAGCGCTTCATGGGCCGCAAGGAAGCCGAGGTCAAGGAGGAGGAGACCATCGTCCCGTACAAGGTCGTCGCCGGACCGAACGGCGACGTCCGCATCGACGTGGACGGCAAGCAGTACTCCCCGCCGGAGATCTCGGCGATGATCCTGCAGAAGCTCAAGGCCGACGCCGAGGCCAAGCTCGGCGAGCCGGTCGACGCGGCCGTGATCACCGTCCCGGCCTACTTCAACGACGACCAGCGCCAGGCCACCAAGGACGCAGGCAAGGTCGCAGGCCTCGACGTCAAGAGGATCATCAACGAGCCGACCGCCGCGTCGCTCGCCTACGGGCTCGACAAGGAGTCCGACCAGACGATCCTCGTCTTCGACCTCGGTGGCGGCACCTTCGACGTCTCCGTCCTGGAGATCGGCGACGGCGTCTTCGAGGTGAAGGCGACCGCCGGTGACAACCACCTGGGCGGTGACAACTGGGACAAGGCGATCGTCGAGTGGCTGGTCGCGGAGTTCAAGCGCGACCAGGGCGTCGACCTCTCGCAGGACAAGAATTCCCTGCAGCGCCTCTACGAGGCCGCCGAGAAGGCGAAGATCGAGCTCTCCACCACCCAGGAGACCCAGATCAACCTGCCGTTCATCACGGCGACCGACGCCGGGCCGAAGCACCTCGACATCAAGCTGACCCGGGCGAAGCTCACGGAGCTCACCTCGGATCTGCTCGAGCGCGTCGTCGACCCCGTCAAGCAGGCGCTGGCTGACGCCGGCACCGAGATCGACCACATCGTCCTGGTGGGCGGCATGACCCGCATGCCCGCCGTTCAGGACAAGGTCAAGGAGCTGACCGGCAAGGACCCGCACAAGGGCGTCAACCCCGACGAGGTCGTGGCGATCGGTGCCGCGATTCAGGCGGGCGTGCTGGCCGGCGACGTCAAGGACGTGCTCCTGCTCGACGTCACCCCGCTCACCTTCGGCATCGAGACCAAGGGCGGCGTGATGACCAAGCTGATCGAGCGAAACACCACGATCCCGACGAAGAAGTCGGAGATCTTCTCGACCGCCGAGGACAACCAGCCCTCGGTCGAGATCCACGTGCTGCAGGGTGAGCGCGAAATGGCCTCGGGCAACAAGAGCCTGGGCAAGTTCCAGCTCACCGGCATCCCGCCGGCGCCGCGAGGCATGCCGCAGATCGAGGTGACGTTCGACATCGACGCGAACGGCATCCTCAACGTCTCGGCGAAGGACCTCGGCACCGGCAAGGAGCAGAAGATCGAGATCAAGGGCGGCTCCGGCCTCGACGAGGCCGAGGTCGAGCAGATGATCAAGGATGCCGAGGCGCACGCCGATGAGGACCGGCGCCAGCGCGAGCTGGCGGAGGCCCGCAACGTCGCCGAGAACGCCGCCTACCAGGCGGAGAAGCAGCTCGGCGAGCTGGGCGACAAGGTCGACCAGAACTCCAAGGAGGAGATCGAGGCGGCGATCAAGGACGTCCGCGACTCGCTCACTTCCGACGATGCGGCCGAGATCCGCTCCAAGTCGGATGCTCTGCAGACCGCGTTCCAGAAGGTCTCCGAGCAGATCTACGCGCAGGCGGCCCAGGATCAGGCCGCGGCCTCCGGTGACGGCGCCGATGCCTCGCAGAACGGCGCCGGCGAGGAAGAGGTCGTGGACGCAGAGGTCGTCGACGACGAGAAGACCTCGTAGGGAGGGCGCATGCCTGAAGATCAGCGAGATGCGAAGGCGCGCGACAGCGCGACCCGTGATGTGAGGGGTGATGTGGAGAGCGATGAGGAGGTCGTCGACGCAGAGGTCGTCGACGACCTCTCCGCCCCCGAAGTGGATGACGGAAACGGCGCAGCGGACCAGGTCGAGCGGGATCTCGACGAGCTGAGCGCAGCCAGGCGGGAGCGCGACGAGTACCTCGAGCTCGCCCAGCGGACGCGGGCGGATTTCGAGAACTACCGCAAGCGGGTCGCGAAGGACACCTCCGACGCCCTCGCTCGCGGCAAGGCGGAGCTCGCTCGCGATCTCCTGCCGGTGATCGACAACCTCGAGCGCGCCCTGCAGTCGGGCGGGGATCCCCCCGCGGATGAGGCGCTCGTACGGGGAGTCGAGCTGGTGCTCGATGAGATCCGGGCGAAGCTCGGAAGCGCCGGTGTCGAGGCCTTCGACCCGACCGGCGAGAAGTTCGACCCGGAGCTGCACGAAGCCCTGTCCGCCCAGCCCGCTGAGGGCACCGATTCAGGTGTGATCCTCGAGACGGTCGAGAAGGGCTACCGGCTCAACGGCCAGATCCTGCGGCCCGCGCGCGTGGTGGTGAGCAAGTAATGGCCGCGCCGGGCGACTTCTACGAGCTCCTGGGCGTCGACAAGTCGGCCTCGCAGGATGAGATCAAGAAGGCCTATCGCGACTTGGCCCGCAAGTGGCATCCGGACCGCAACCCGGATGACGAGCAGGCGGAGGAGCGCTTCAAGGAGATCCAGCAGGCCTACGGCACGCTCTCAGACCCCGAGAAGCGCAAGCAGTACGACGCCGGCGGCCGCTTCGCCGGCTTCGGCGCCGGAGGCTTCCCGGGTGGCTTTCCCGGAGGCGGCTTTGCCTCCGACCTGGGGGACATCTTCTCCAGCTTCTTTGGCCGCGGCGGCGGCCGCCAGCAGGGCCCGCGGGCCCAGCGCGGCCGCGATCTCGAGACCGAGGTTCGCCTCTCCTTCGACCAGGCGATGCACGGCGCCCAAATCGCGGTCTCGGTGCCGACGACCGGCGAGTGCCCGACGTGTCACGGCAGCGGCGCCAGGCCCGGCACGTCTCCGCATACCTGCCCGCGCTGCGAGGGAACAGGGATCGACGCCCAGAGCCAGGGTCTCTTCTCGATCTCGCAGCCCTGCCCCGAGTGCGGCGGCCAGGGCTCGATCATCGAGGACCCCTGCCCGACCTGCTCGGGCAGCGGCGTCACCCAGGAGACCAAGCGCTACCGGGTGAACATCCCCGCCGGCGTCCACGACGGAAGCCGGATCAGGCTCGCGGGCAAGGGCGAGGCGGGCTACCGCGGCGGGCCGCGCGGCGATCTCTACGTGACGACGCGGGTCGCCCCCTCCCCGGTCTTCAAACAGCGGCCCGACGGGAACCTCGAGGTCGACCTTCCGGTCACCGTCACCGAGGCGATCCAGGGCGGCGACATCGAGGTGCCGACCCTGAGTGGGTCGAAGACGATTCGGATTCAGCCGGGCACCCAGCACGGAGCCGTTCAGCGGCTGCGTGGCGAGGGGCCGCCCCGGACCAAGGGATCGGGCCGCGGCGACATCCATTACCGGATCCGCGTCGACGTGCCGAAGGAGCTCACCGACGAGCAGCGGGAGGCGGTGGAGAAGCTGGCCGACTCGCTCAACGGTCGCAACCCGCGCGAGTCCCTGCTCGGGCAGGCCGCTCGGTCCGGACCGGGCGCGAAAGTGAGGACCGATGGCTGACGCCTCGCGCAGGAGAAGGGCTCAGGCCGAGCGCATCGACCAGGAGCGGGGTGTCTTCATGATCTCCGTCGCGGCCGACCTCGCCGAGATGCACCCCCAGACCCTGCGGATGTACGAGGCGCGTGGGCTGATCACGCCGAAGCGCTCGCCGAAGAAAACCCGGCTCTACTCGCAGGCGGACGTCGAGCTCCTGCGGCGGATCCAGCGCATGACCAGCGAGGAGGGGCTCAACCTGGCCGGCGTGGAGACCGTGCTCGAGCTCGAGCAGCGCCTGGAGCGGATGCGGGCCGAGATGGCGCGAATGCGACGGCGCGCCGCGGAGATGGAGTCGAAGATGACCGAGGAGCTGGAGCGGCTCCGCAGGTCCATCGGCGGCGAGCTCGTTCCCTATGGGGCGTACGAGCCGGAGAAGATGCGCGGCGCTGCCGGCTCGACCCGGATCCCGATTCGCCGGCGCAGCAACTAAGGGCCTACGGCACCACCCACCCGCCGCGGAAGGGCGGAGGCGAGGAGAGCAGGCGACGGGCGATGCCCTCGATCGCCTCGAAGCCGCCACCGCCCCACGGCGCTTCGTCGGTGAGGACGGCGAGAGCAATACGTTCGCCGCGGCGGTGTTCGAGAACCGCGGCCTGATGGGTGACCGGCCCGCTGTTCTGCTCACCACCCGGCGGCCGCCAGCCACCCTTGAACCAGATCGACCAGCCCCCGCCGATCGCCTCCGGGATCCCCCAGCGCTCCACCGGCGCGATCCTGGCCAGGAGCCTCTTGGCGTAGGCGCGGTGGGGGCCCGGGAGGTTGGCGTCGAGCCGGTAGAAGAAGCGCGCCATATCGGCCGCGGTGATCTGGTTGCCGCCCCAGAAGCCGGGCGCCGGCACGAAGTCGCTCATCCCAGCCCTCTCCGCGACCTCCTGCAGATCCTGGTCCCCCACTTGGGCATAGACCGCGTCGGCGGCGCGGTTGTCCGAGTAGGTGATCATCGGCTCGAGCAGGGCCTTGGTCTCGGCGTCGAGGGGCAGGCCCTCACGATCGAGTCGCCGCAGCTCGGCCGCCAGCAGCAGCGCCTTGCTGACGCTGGCGGAGCTGTATTGGTGGTCGTAGTCGTATCCGCGGAGCCCGAGGGAGCGGTCGATCACAGCGAAGGACACGTCACCGCGAGCGGCCGCGAAGCGCTGGGCTTGCCGCACGGCGGCGCGCGGCGGATAGACGGCGCGGGGCCACACCTGGCGCGGGCTCCGTTCGTCACTGTGCTCGCCGCGCTCCGCGATCGCCGGACCCCGGACGACGAGCAGTAAAAGGCCGGCCACCGAGACCAGCGCCGCCGCCCGGATCCTCCTTGGGCTCCCCACACGAGAAGCGTAAGCGCGCGGAGGGCGGCCTAGCGAGGAGCCGGGCGAGCGGGCTCCGGGTCGATGCCCGCGTCGGTCAGTGCCTCCGTCCGGTCGATGTAGAGGCGCCAGTAGACGATCTTGCCATCGTGGAAGGTCAGCGTGTGTGCGTCGCGGACCTCGACTTCCGGCCCGCCGCCCTCACCTCGGAAGTAGGTCCGGATGAGCGCTACGACGCGATCGCCGGCCGGCAAGAGCTCGTAATCGCGGATCTCGGTCCGCTCGGTCCCCATCAGCATCAGGTTGAGCAGGCTGCGCAGCCCCTCCTTGCCGCGAAAGGGCCGGTCGCTCGGGAGATCCGGGTCGTAGATCTCGACGTCGTCGTCGTAGTAGGGGAGCACGCCCTCGATCCCGTCCTCGTTGAAGGCCTCCAGCACCCGCCTGGCGATCTCGACGTTGGTTTCCATTGCCATCCTTGACCGATCCCCCTCCTGCCCATCCTACGCCGGGCGGCCGCTCGGCGTCTACCCCACATTTGGTCGATCTCCTTGGGCATCGATCTAAGTCGATATGGCATAGATTTCTTTATCTTCTCGACTAAAGGCGCTACCATTGGCCCGGATGCAGCCAGACCGCTTCACGATCAAGTCCCAGGAGGCGGTGGCCGCCGCGCAGCGGCTCGCCTCTGAGAACGCGAACCCCGAGGTCGCCCCGCCCCACCTCCTCCTCGCCCTGCTCGAGCAGGACGAGGGGGTCGTCGTGCCGGTGCTCCAGCGCCTCGGCGTCGACGCCCAGGACGCGCGCGGCCGGGCGCGGGATGCAATCGAGAAGCTCCCCAAGCTGAGCGGCAACACGGTGCCGGACGTCCGGCCCTCGAGCGAATTCGTCTGGGTCCTGCAGCAGGCCGAGAAGGAGTCCGCCGGGCTCGGCGATGAGTACATCTCAACCGAGCACATCCTGCTCGCCCTGGCGGAGTCGAGGTCCGGGGTCTCGGACCTGCTCCCGGATCGCAAGGAGCTGGTCCAGGCGATCTCGGAGGTGCGCGGCCCGCACCGGGTCACCTCACCGAACCCCGAGGACACCTTCGGGGCCCTCGAGAAGTACGGCCGCGATCTGACCGCTGAGGCCGAGTCGGGCAAGCTCGACCCGGTCATCGGCCGGGACGAGGAGATCCGCCGCATCATCCAGGTTCTCTCCCGCCGCACGAAGAACAACCCGGTCCTGATCGGCGACCCCGGCGTCGGCAAGACTGCGATCGTCGAGGGGCTGGCCCGGCGGATCGTCTCCGGCGACGTGCCCGAGTCCCTGCGCGACCGCCGGGTGATCGCGCTCGACATCGGCGCCCTGCTCGCCGGCTCGAAGTACCGGGGCGAGTTCGAGGAGCGGCTCAAGGCCGTGCTCAAGGAGATCCAGGCGGCTGAGGGTCAGATCGTCCTCTTCATGGACGAGCTCCACACCATCGTCGGCGCCGGCGCCGCCGAGGGCGCGGTCGACGCCTCCAACCTCTTGAAGCCGATGCTCGCCCGCGGCGAGCTTCGTGCGGTCGGCGCGACGACGCTCGACGAGTACCGCAAGCACATCGAGAAGGATGCAGCGCTCGAGCGGCGCTTCCAGCCGGTCTTCGTCGGCGAGCCCGACGCCGCCGACACCATCGCGATCCTGCGCGGGCTCAAGGAGCGCTATGAGGTCCACCACGGCGTCCGGATCACCGACGCGGCGATCGTCGCGGCGGCGACCCTCTCTGACCGCTACATCGCCGACCGCTTCCTGCCCGACAAGGCGATCGACCTGATCGACGAGGCGGCCTCGCGGCTGAAGATCGAGATCGATTCGATGCCGACCGAGATCGACGAGGTCGAGCGGCGAATCCAGCAGCTCGAGATCGAGCGGGAGGCGCTCAAGAAGGAGAAGGACGAGGCTTCGAAGGAGCGCCGGGAGGCGATCGAGTCGGAGCTCGCCGAACTCCGCGAGCGCGGCTCCGAGATGAAGGCGCGCTGGCAGAACGAG
>DATFOK010000018.1:0-24698 GCA_035265665.1 Solirubrobacterales bacterium
TCCGCGCGTTGACGACCCGGGCCTGGGCGAGCAGGTCGGGCAACGCCAGCAGCGAGACGCCGATGATCGCCGAGTTCTTGATCATCGCGATCACCAGGCTGGCGATCGCCGGGATCACCGTGCGGAACGCCTGCGGGAGGACGATCCGCCGCAGCACACGGGGATAGGTGAGCCCCAGCGACAGCGCGGCATCGATCTGTCCCCGGCCGACCGCGAAGACGCCGGAGCGCAGGGCCTCGGCGATATACGCCGCCGTGTACAGGCCGAGGCTCGCGGTGCCGGCTACCCAGGGCGAGATCGGCACTCCCGCCCGCCGCAGGCCCGCGAACGAGATGATCAGCAGGACCAGCAGCGGGAGATTGCGGAAGAACTCGACGTAGATGCCGCCGACCCTGTTGAGCCACGCCGAGGGCGCCACCCGGAGGGCGGCGACCAGCGTGCCGACGCTCATCGCGATCACGAACGAGATCGCGACCAGGCGGAAGGTGACCCAGAGACCGGAGGAGAACTCCGGGAGGTGCTCGGTGAGCACCTCCCAGAGCTCGGTCACGCTCCTCTTCCTCTCAACTCGGTGAACTCAGGCCGGATCGTTACTCCGGGGCCACCTTCAGTGCCTCCTCCAGGGTCATCGTCGGCGGATCCTGGTGCTCCGACTCGGGGATGTACTGGCCGACCCACTTCTGGTAGGCCTCCTCCCAGCGTCCGTCCTCCTTGTATTCGGTGATCACCCCGTCGACGAACTCCTTGAACTCGGTGTCACCCTGGACGATGCCCGCCCCATAGGGCTCGGTGGTGTACTCCTCGCCGACCATCTTCAGGCTCGGGTCCTGGACGATCATCCCAGTGAGGATGACGTTGTCGGTCGAGACCGCATCCACGGCTCCGTTCTGGATCAGCTCGAAGCACTCCGAGTAGGTGTCGACCAGCCGCAGCTGCGCATCCGGGGTCTGCTGCTTGATCGAGACCTGGTAGGTCGAGCCGCGCGCGGTGCACACCCGCCTGCCGCCCAGGTCCTGGACGCCCGTGATATCCGAGTCCTCGGGCACCAGCACTCGGCCGCCGGCGATGTAATACGGCTCCGAGAAGTCGATCTCCGCGTCGCGCTCCCGGGTTATCGTCATCGTCGAGAGGATCAGATCGACGGTGCCGTCCATCAGGAACGGGATCCGGTTGTCGGAGATCGCCTCGATGAAGTTCGGCTGCACGCCGAGGTTCTCGGCGATCGCCTTGCCGAGATCCACGTCGAAGCCCTCGACGTCGCCGCTCTGCGGATTCAAGAACCCGAAGGGCGGAACGTCGAACTTCACCCCGATCGTGATCTCGCCTGCTTGCTGGAGCTCGGCCATCGTGGTCCCGGACGGGAACTGCTCGACCTCGGCCGCGGTCTCCCCGCCGCCGTCGTCATCGTCGTCGTCGCCTCCGCAGGCCGCGAAACTCAGCGCCGCGAGGGCGAACAGGGCCACCACCAACCAGCGCCACCTGGTCCTGTCTGCCATTTCCTCTCTCTCCTCACCCTCTCCCACTTCGTGCCCTAGTGATGAATGATCTTGTCGACAAACTCCCGGGCCCTCTCGCTCTTGGCGGCCCGAAAGAACTCGTCCGGTGGGCCCTCCTCCACTATCTGCCCTCCGTCGATGAAGACGAGCCGATCGCAGACCTCGTTCGCGAACCCCATCTCGTGGGTGACGACGACCATCGTCATCCCCTCGTCGGCGAGGTCGCGCATCACGTCGAGCACCTCCCGGATCATCTCCGGATCGAGTGCCGAAGTGGGCTCGTCGAACAGCATCAGCTTGGGATTGACGGCGAGGGCCCGGGCGATCGCCACCCGCTGCTGCTGGCCACCGGAGAGGTCCGCCGGGTACTCGTCGGCCTTCTCCGGGATCCCCACCCGCTCCAGCAACTCGTTGGCCCGCTGATTGGCCGCCTCCTTCGAGGTTCCCTTCACCTCCAGCGGCGCCATCGTGATGTTCTGGCGGACGGTCATGTGCGGGAACAGATTGAACGACTGGAAGACCATCCCGATCTGGGCGCGGATCCCATAGACATGGCGGTCGGAGCTCTCGACCTTCTCGCCGTCGAAGCGGATGGTTCCGGAGTCGATCGGCTCGAGCCCGTTGATGCAGCGAAGCATCGTCGACTTACCCGACCCCGAGGGTCCAGCGACCACGATCGCCTCCCCCCGATCGATCTTCAGCTCGATCCCATCGAGAACCAGGTTGTCGCCGAAGCTCTTGCGGACCGAAGCGAGCTCGACCAGACTGCCGTTGGCCGCCGCTCTCCTCTCCATGTGCCCAGACTCTACCCCCGGCGCTCGGGGTGGAGGTGCCCGCGGCTATCTAGGCCAGGTTCGCCTTGCGCGGGTAGACGACCTCCGGATCGGTGAGCACATTGACCAGGGCGGGCTTGCCCGAGGCGAAGGCGCGGTCGAGGGCCGGGCGCAGCTCGTCGGGGCTGCGCACCAACTCGCCATGGCAGCCGAGGGCCGAAACCACCTCGTCATAGCGGGTCCCGGGGCGTAGCTCGGCGGCCAACGAGTAGCCGTAGAGGAATTTCATCGGGTGGTGCTCGAGCGCCCAGATGCCGTTGTTCCCCATCACGGCGACGATCGGCAGGTTGTGGCGGGCCATCGTGTCGAACTCCATCCCGGAGAAACCGAAGGCGCCGTCGCCGAGGAGAAGACAGACCTGACGCTCGGGGTGAGCGAGCTTGGCGCCGATCGCCTGGCCGGGCCCCGCACCGAGGCAGCCGTAGGGGCCGGGGTCCATCCAGGTGCCGGGCTCCCAGGTCTCCCAGACCCGCCCCGCGAAGCTGACGAAGTCGCCGCCGTCGCCGACCACGATCGCGTCGCGGTCGAGGAAGTCACCGAGCTCCTTGTAGACGCGCATCGGATGAAGCGGGGAGCGATCGTCGTCGAGCATCTCCTGCTCCTCGGCGCGCTTCTCGGTCTCGGTGCGGCGCACCTGCTCGACCCAGCCGGCGGTGCGGCGGGCGCCCGCGGCGTCGGCTGAAGCCCCCTCACGGATAGCCGTAAGGGCCGCGCCGATGTCGCCAGCGAGCGCGAGGTCCGGCTGCCTGGTCTTCTCCAAGCGCGTGGGCGTGAAGTCGAGCTGGATCAGCTTGGCCTCTTCCGAGATCGAGGCACCGAAGCCGAGGCGGAAATCGAGCGGCACGCCGATCACCAGGGCGACGTCGCAGCCGCCGAGGCCGGCGCTGCGGGCGCGGGCGAAATAGAGCTCGTGATCGGGCGGGAGGCAGCCGCGCCCGAGGCCGTTGAGGAAAACCGGGATGCCGAGAGCCTCGGCGAGCTCGAGGAGCTCGGGCTCGGCCTGGGCCCAGTAAAGGTTGGTGCCGGCCATGATCGCCGGGCGCTCGGCCTCCGCCAGCAGCCTCGCGGCCTCCTCCACACCGTCCGGGACCCGCTCGGGCACCGAGAGCGGGTCGGGGATCTCGGTCTCCGCCTCCGAGAAGACGATGTCCATCGGGTAGTCGACGAAGGTCGGGCCGAGCGGCGGCTCGGCAGCGGTGTCGATCGCCTCGGCCGTGGTGCGCGCGATCTTCGCCGGGTCCTTGACCGTGATCGCGGATTTGGCCAGGGGCTTGACGAACGGCAGATGGTCGATCTCCTGGAGTGAACCCGATCCCCAGCGCATCTCCGGTGCCCGCCCGCCGAGCGCGACCAGGGGCACTCCGTCGGCCTGGGCGGAGGCGATCGCGCTCATCCCGTTGGTCACCCCGCAGCCAGCTGTGAGCGCGCAGATCCCAGGCTCGCGAGTCGCCTTGGCCCAGCCGACCGCGGCGAAGGCGGCCGACTGCTCGTGGCGAAAGTCAACGACGTCGATCCCCTCCTCCTTGCAGCCGTCGTAGATGGAGAAGAGGTGGCCACCGGAGAGCGTGAATAGCTTCGAGGCGCCGCGGCTCTTCATCGCCCGGGCGACCAGACGGCCCCCGTGGACCGCTCCGGACGGCGCGCCGGGGTCCGCAGTCTGCTGGGCCTGCTCGGTCGCCATCGAGCCGAGACTACTCGCTAGATGTCGTCCAGGGCCCGGCGCGCCGCGTGCATGTCGAGCTCGGCGTCATGGACGGCCTGCTCGGCCTCCTCGACCTTCTCCTGGGCGCGCTCCAGCTTCGCCTGCTCGCGTTCGAGCTTCTTCTCGGCCGCGGCGAGCTTGCGCTCGGCCTCCTTGCGGCGCTTGGCCTCCTGCTGGCGGGCGCGGCGATCGGCAGCCTCGCGCTCGCCCCTCTTTGGGCCGCGGGCCGGGGCCTTGGGTGTGGCCGACCCGACGAGTCCAATCCCGGAGGCCCGCCGCTCGCGATCGAGCCATCCCTTCTCGATCGCCTCGGCAACCTCCGGATCGGTCGTCGCGGCTTGGAGCGTCTCGCCGACCCGGTCGAGGATCTGCGAGCCGACCCCGTGCTCGCGGCCGATCGCCTCGGCCGTCCCCACCAGCGTGTCGATCGCCTCGCGCTCCCCAGCCGCGACCTCACGCAGCTTCTCGCGGTCGGCCGCGCCGGCAAGCATCTCCTCCTGGGCGGCTCTCAGCTTCTCCCCCGCATCGAGCAGCCGGCGGACCTCCTTCGGCTTCCGCGCCGCCAGCTGGTTGACGAGCCAGGCCGCCCGGCTGGGCTTCTTCAGGCCCTTGACCCAGTCGGCCGCCCGCGGTTCACCAGAGGAGCGCAGTGACTTCGCCACCTCGTTGCGCGCGCCGGTGAACTCCTCCAGCGGCCCGTGAAAGAGCTCGTTCAAGCCCTCATCGGATACGCCCTTCGGCCGATCTGTGAGATCAGATCCCACGCCGCACCCCACGATTTACCGAATTACAGGGTGGCGAGCCGTCCGGTCGCAAGCCGATACGCGTTAGGCGGCCGGGGCCAGTGGGGGACTAGGGGGTTCGTGGGCCGCCGCCTCCCGGATGGGCGGCGGCCCACTGACTTCCCCGCCTCCGCGGCGCCGCGCAGCCGTGAAGCTCAGGATCCTGGCAGCGTGTGGGTCTTGCCGAGGCCGCCGTCTTGGCGGAAGCCCGCCCGCCCCACGCCCGGACCGGGCCGCGAACGGCGGCCGAGGCCGTCGCCGGGAACCGGCGCGCGTCCGAGTCCGCCGGCGGTCGGATCACCGAGGGGGTCGTGGATATCGCTTCCCGGGCCGGTCTCCAGCGCCACTGGGATCAGCGGCGCGTAGAGCTCGACCCGGCGGTCGTAGCCGCGGATCTCGCGCTCCCCCCGCGACTCGACCTCGATCGTCTCGGAGAGCAGGGCGCGCGTCTCTCCGGTGATCAGCACGGAGTCGCCGGTCTCGCGGGTGGCGGACTCGACCCGGGAGGCGAGGTTGACGGCGTCGCCGATGACGCTGAAGGAGAGCCGTCCCGCTCCACCAATCGAGCCCGCCACGACACTCCCTGAATTAACCCCAACGCCAACCTGGAATCCTCCCGGCAGGCGGCTGTTGATCGTTCGGGCCAGCTCCACCGCACACTGCACCGCTCGGTCGGCGTGCTGCGGGATTCGATCCGGCGCGCCGAACACGGCCAGCACCGCGTCGCCGATGAACTGGTCGATGTGCCCGCGGTGGCGGGCGACGATCGGGACGATGCACTCGAAGAGCTCGTTGAGCCGGGCCACCACCTCGGGCGCGTCGGACTCCGCGGCGGCGGTCGTGAAGTCCCGCACGTCGCAGAAGACGAGCGAGACCTCGACCTCCTCTCCCCCGGGCTCGAAGTCCTCCGAGATCAGGTGCTGGGCGACCTCTTCGTCGAGGTAGGTGCCGAAGGCCTCGCGGAGCCGCTCGCGCTCGGCCAGCCCGTCGACCATCTGGTTGAAGGCCGAGGAGAGCTCGCCGAACTCATCCGAGGTGGTTACCGCGACGTGCTCGTCGAAGCGGCCCTGGCGGATCCGCTCGGTGGCCGCCTCGAGGTCCTCGATCGGGCGCAGGATCGAGCGCGAGAGCAGCACCGTGAGCTCGAAGCTCACTGTGAAGGAGACGAATAGGGCGATCAGCACCGCGACGCCGAGCGCGTCGGTACCGCCCCCGTCGGAGGTGAGCGCCGCGACGACCATGCCCGTGATCACGTTGATCAGCGGCAGCGAGCCGAGCAGCTTCACCCGCAGCGGCACCGCGGGGCGGTCGATCCGGACCGGGGTATCGAGCGCCGCGTTGATGTCGAAGAGGATCGGCCTCATCGCCAGCTCGAGCGCCAGGTAATGGAGCGTCCCGGCGTAGGCGGCGGTGAGCAGCGCCGCAATCGTGATCGGGAAGAAGGCGAGCCAGCTCAGACTCAAGATCGCGACCGAGGCGATCACCACCGCGATCGTGACCAGGATCGGAACGAAGAAGTCCTTGCGGATCAGCTCGACCGGCAGGTTCACCGCGAGGTGCCAGGCCTCCGCGGTCTTCTCCGAGGTGCGGTCCCCGCCGATCCAGGCCTTGAGCGGGCGCAGCCGCCGCAGCACCCTGGCCAGGACGAAGCCCACCCCAATCCCGGTCAGCCCCAGTGTGACCGCGAGGATTTTGAGGAAGTCGTCGCCGGAGACCGAGTAGTAGAAGCTGAACAGGGCGACCGCGCCCGTCGCGACCACGAAGGCGGTCTGCAACTCGGCCGTGATGAACACGGACGGGTAGTGGCGACCGAGCTTGCGGTAGAGCCAAGTGAGGGGATGCGGATGAGACATGGTCAGCCGTTCATTGTCCCGGACCGGTCAAACGGAGCCTCAGCGGGTCCCGGTACGTAGTTGACCGCAGGCGCAGGATCATGTTCAAGCTCTCGCGCGATTCCTTCCGGGAGGTGGGCCTGCGCGTGCGCCGCAACGTCAAGGGCTTCTTCAGCTACCTGCTGCTCTACCAGCTGTTCATGTCGCCGGTCTCGGTCGCGGGGTACGTGCAGGAGATCTTCCGCACCCGGCGCAACTGGTAGCTAGAGCGAACGAACTGCGTCGGGGATCGGCGTGCCATCGTTGAGCACATCGAACGACTTGCCGATCGTGTTGTCGGCGAGGAGGCATTCGGCGATCACCGCCGCCACGTCGTCGCGAGTGACCGATCCACCGGACTCGAGCGTCTCGGCCACCTGGACCCTTCCGGTCCCGGCGTCGTCCGTGAGGCGGCCGGGCCGCACGATCGTGTAGTCGAGCCCGCTCTCCAGTACGGCCTTGTCGGCCTCCGCCTTCGCCTCGTAGTAGGGACGCATCTGATCGCTCCAGCGCTCGGGATGGTTCGCCCCGATCGCGCTGACGATCAGGTAGCGGCGGATCCCCTGCCGCCCGGCAGCATCCGCGAGCTTCACTGCGCCGCCATAGTCGACGGTTCGCTTGCGGGCCGGGCCGCTGCCAGGTCCCGCGCCAGCCGCGAAGACGACCGCGCCGGCACCGGCCAGCGCATCACTGATGTCATCGACGTTCTCGATGTCGAGCACGATCGGCTCCGCGCCGATCTCCTCCAGGTCCTTGGCCTGCTCGGTCGAGCGGATGATCCCCCGCGGGCTGTCGCCGCGCTCGGCGAGGAGGTTCTCGAGCCGCAGCGCGATCTTGCCGTGACCACCGACGATGACGACGTTCACGGAGGCGACCATACCCGGCCCGGCGAGTCGCTCACCTGTCGAGCAGATCCAGAGCGATGACTCGGCGGCGGCGGGAGAGCGCCTCGATCTGATGCCGCCAGACCCGGTGGTTGCTGGGGTAGCCATGCAGCAGGAGTACCGGCTCGGCGTCCTCTGGCCCAGCCTCCCAGCAGGCCAGGCGTGCTCCATCAACGGTCAGATCCCTGCGGCTCTCCCCGGTATTGGCCTGCATTGCCCGGGTAGCCATACTTGATCGCAATGGCCACCGCGGAGCTGACCGTGATCGGGCTCGGCCACTCGGACCCGAGCGCCGGCGAGTACATCGCCGAGATCCAGCGCCGGCTCGCCACCCAGGACAGGGTGCGCTACGAACTGCACGCGATGGGGACCGACCTGGAGGGTAGGACCGGGGACATCCTCGAAGTCGTCGCCGAGCTCCATCGCGTCCCGTTCGAGCTGGGGCTTCCCCGCGTCTACACGGTGCTCAAGCTCGATGAGCGCCGCGACAAGGAGCAGTCGCTGGCCGACAAGGTGCGATCGGTCGAGGCGCGGCTCGAGGACTGATCGCACCGAACGTCCCGGAATACCGCCCACAGCGCTCACTCAGGGACGTTCGGTGGAGTGCCGGGGGTGGGATTCGAACCCACAAGCCCCATCAGGGGCAGCCGGGTTTAAGCCGGCCACGTATCGCCATTTCCGTCACCCCGGCGCGCCCCAGATCGTAGTCCCGGCGGGGGCCCGAAGCCGCGCTTAGGCATTCCTTAGGCCGACCACCGAGAATCATGGCCAGAGAGGAGGAATCCCCGCAAATAGCGGCGCAAACGCCTGCTTGAGCCCGAGATGTCCGAGGCATTAAGCAAGCGCTTAGCGCAACCGGACCGCTGCTACCGTGTTCCCGCAGCAGGGAGAGCAGCTTCCCCGCCACTCCACTTTGGAAGCCTCAACGCTCACACACGCCCAGCGACGCGGGCTGTTCGCCCGGCGTTCGCCGCTCCTCAGGTTCCAGGACGACGAAAAGCTCGTCGTCCTGACCCGCAGGGGCCATCAGCACGCCTTCGACACTCTGGTCGAGCGCTACCAGGCCCGCCTGCTCGGCTTTTGCCGCCAGATGCTGGGCTCGACCGAGGATGCGGAGGACGTGCTCCAGGAGGTCTTCGTCGCCGCCTACAACGCGATGGTCGCCGACGAGCGCCCGATCGCGGTGCGCCCCTGGCTCTATCGGATCGCCCGGAACCGCTGCCTGAACCACCTTCGCAAGCCCACCGCGGACGGGCAGGACACGATGGACACCCATCCCCACATGAACGGGGTGACCACCCACGAGCGCGTCCAGAACCGCGAGGAGTTCCGCAGCCTCCTGACCGACGTCGGCCGGCTGCCGGAGACTCAGCGCTCCGCGCTCCTGCTCCGCGAGATCGATGCGATGAGCTACGAGGAGATCGCCAAGGCGATGGACACCACCGTCCCGGGCGTGAAGAGCCTCCTCGTTCGCGCGCGGATCGCGCTCGCCGAGTCGAGCCAGGCGCGTCAGCTGACCTGCGACGAGGTGCGGGTCGAGCTCGCCGAGGCCGCCGAGGGGTTGGCCAAGGTCCAGGGCCCGGCCCGCCGCCACATCAAGGGCTGCGACGCCTGCCGCGCCTTCCGGATCCAACTTCGCTCCGACACCAAGGCGCTCGCCGCGATCTTCCCGGCGGCCCCTCTGCTCATCCTCAAGGGCACGCTGCTCGCC
This sequence comes from Solirubrobacterales bacterium, assembly GCA_035265665.1. GTDB lineage: Bacteria > Actinomycetota > Thermoleophilia > Solirubrobacterales > 70-9 > DASUPK01. Next base: position 9,280 of record DATFOK010000018.1, read on the forward strand.
AAGTTCAGCGGCCTTTTCGGCGGTGGCGGCGGTGGCGCCGCGGCAGGCGCTGGCGGCGGGGGCGCTGCGGGCGCCGGCGCGGCGGGTGCGGGAGCCGGAGCTGCGGGCGCGGGCGCTGCTGGGGCCGGTGCTGCCGGTGCCGCCGGCGCGGGCGCCGCCGCCGCGGGCGGCACGGCCGTCACGGGCGCCGCCATGGGCGGAGCCGCCGCGGCAGGTGGAGCCGCCGCGGGTGGCGCGGGCGCCGCCGCGACCGGCGCGGCCGCCGCGATCGGCACCAAGGCCGCCGCGGGAATCGCGACCGCCGCGATCATCGCCGGCGGCGCGGCCGAGATCCGACATGTTACGAACCAGCACCCGACTTCCAAGCCCGAGCCCAAGGTGTCGCGAAAGGTCGACGCCAAGCCCCCGCCCGCGACGCCGGTGGCCGCTCAGCCCGTTCCGGCGACGCCGCCGGCCGAGGCGACCGCGGGTGCGCCGACGTCGCCCACCCCGGCCCATCCCACCGAGACCGTCACCGTCCCGCCGCCGTCCACCGATCCCGCGGCCACCGGTGGGACGACAACGAGCGGCTTCCCGTTCGGGAAGCACAAGCGGCATAAGGGCAACGCCGTCGCCAACACCGACTCGAAGGGCACGACCCCAGCTGCGCAGACCGGCCCGGTCACAACGGGCGTCGAGCCGTCGACCTCTTGCGACACCGACGGCGACGGCGTCACCGACACCGGCGCGCCGAGCACCTGCTCATCCGGCTCGACCGGATCCACCGGCCTGGTGGAGGGCAGTCTGGAGCCCGCTCAGCCTGCGGTCAGCCCGCGGAAGAAGCACCGCGTGACCTCGCCCAGCAAGAAGACGGCGACGCAGAACAAGAAGCGCTAAGCCGCGGCGGGCGCGAGCCCGATGACCTTCAGCCGCCGGGTGAGGCACTGAGCCGCGAACGCGTGAGTCTCCTCTCGGCTGGCTCCGAATAGATCGCTGTCCTCCTCCTCGGGCCAGGGCGGGTCGATGACCCCGTCCGCCACCGGCAGCGATTGCTCGAGCATCCTCTGGATCACCTCGCGGTAGCGATCGTCCTCGCGGACGCAATCGGTGAGGAAGCGCACGCCGAAGGCGATGTGGCGGTGCTCGTCACGCGCGACGTTGGAGAAGCCCTCGACGAATCCCGGCAGCGTCCCGATCCGCTCGTTGTACTCGATGATGAAGTGCTGGCCGGTGAGGGCCAGCATCCCCTCGATCACCATGTGGTACAGCGTCACCGCCTCGACCAGAGCGTCGCGGTCCTCGGGCTCCTGCGCGAGTCGATCGACCCGGCTTTTCAGCAGGTCGTCGAAGAGGGTGCGGAAGGAATCGTTGAGATGCTGATCGAGAGCCTCGAGGCGCTCCGGCAGCTCCTCGGTTCCCTCGAGGACGCCCACCTCGCTGAAGAAGCGATCGAAGAAGCGGACGTGGCGAGCCTCGTCGGCGATCTGTGTGCACAGGAAGATCCGCTGCGCCTCCGTCGGGCAGGCGCGCATGATCGGCCCGAGCTCGTCGGCGACCTTCTGCTCGCCGATGAAGAAGCTCGAGAGCCCGTACATGCGCTGGAAGCGCTCTTCGGGGGGAATCCGCTCGTGCCAGTCGGTTCTGTCCCGGGAGAAGTCGAGGTCCTGGGTCTTCCACTGCTGCTTCTCCCAGAGGTTGTAGAGCTGGGTGTAGTCGAGGAGCTTGACGTCGCTTCGGTCTCCCTGCTGGAGGGCCGGGTCGGAGGTCGCGCGGAAGTCCTCCCGCTGCGCTCTCGACGGCCCGGTCTGCGTTGCGTCCTTCGCCTCAACTGGCTCCACGTCCACTCCTCTCTCACTAAACGGGTCGCGCCCTGGCGGCGCGCCCCCTCGCATCAAGCGCAGCCTATCGAAGACTGGCTGGCTGGCCAGTTTGGCTAGCTCGAGCGGCCCAGCTTCTCCTTGAGGAAGCTCACGGTCCGCTCCCAGGCCTTTGCCGCGTGGCCCTGGTGGTAGGTGCCAAGACGGTCGTGCTCGTTCGCGAAGGCGTGGCCGCCGCCCTCGTAGTACTCGAACGCCGCGTCGACACCGGCTGTCTGCAGCTCCTGCTCGAGTGCCTTTGCGTCGTCGACCGAGATGAAGTCGTCATTAGTGCCGAAGTGCCCGAGCACCGGCGCGTTGATGTTCGAGAAATCCGGCTTGCCGTGAGGCATCACGTAGTAGTAGGTGACCGCCGCTCCGATCTGCGGGTTGGAGGCTGCCGCCCAGACCGAGAGGCCGCCGCCGGCGCAGAAGCCGACCGAGCCGACCTGGCCGTTGCACTTCGGATGGTCGAGGACGTACTTGACCGCCCCCCGCATCTCCTTCTCGGCCTCCTCCATATTCATCGCCATCAGCTGCTTCTCGGCCTCGGAGGGTTCCTCGGTCGTCTTGCCGTGGTAGAGGTCGGGCGCGAGGGCGACGAAGCCCTCCTTCGCGAAGCTGTCGACGAGCCCGCGCTCGTTTTCGTCCAGCCCCCACCACTCCCCCAGCACCACCAAGCCGGGCCCTTCGCCCTCCGGCTCCGCCAGGTAGCCCCTCGCGGTCTGTCCGTTCGCCTCGAACTCGACTTCTGGCATTCGATCTACTCCTCCTCTTGCTCGGAAAGCCTCTCGGCGAGCGCCCACCCTACAGCGACGCCGACCATCATCCCCATGCGCGCCTCCTCGGCGAGGAGAGTGCGGACGGCGGTCAATCGTGTCTCCTCATCTGGAGTGGTCGCCGCCTTCAGCAACTGGGCGTCGTGGGACTCGCCGAACCACCCGCCCGCACCGAGCGCCTCGGCGAGGATCTTCTGCAGGCGTGGCGCGGCCCGAGCGACCTGGCGCTCGGCCTCCTGGAACGCCTCCGGCTCGGAGAGCGCCTCGATCGCGGCGTCGATCTGCTCGTCGCTGTAGCGCCCGGCAGCCACGCAAGGAACATATCCGTGCGTGGCTGCGCGAGCGGGGCCACCAGTCCGTTGGCTCGGAGTACGCTTGCCGTGGATGGTCAACATCCGAGTACTAGGGGACCTCGAGCTCGAGGCTGACGGGCAGGTGCTCGAACGGCTTAGAAGTCAGAGGGCACGCTCCCTAGTCGGCTGGCTTGCCGTCCATCCCGGCCTCCATCCCCGGGCCCGGGTTGCCGCGGTGTTCTGGCCAGACGTGCTCGACGAGAGCGCGCGGTCCAGCCTCCGAACCACGCTGGCCACCCTGCGGCGGGAGCTCGGACCGGCCGCCGCAAACGTCGTGACCGCCACGCGCGATCGCGTTGGAATCGAGCCGGGCCCTGAGGTGTCGATCGACCTGCCTGTGTTCGAGGACCTCGTCTCAGGCGGAGAGCTCCAGGAGGCCGCAACCCTGTGCCGTGGGGAGCTCCTCGCGGACCTGGATGACGATTGGGTGTACGAGGCGCGGGAGAGCCATCGCCACGACGTTCTGGACCTGCTCGGCCGGCTGGCGGCTGAGGCGGAGAGCTCCGGAGACCTCGACGCTGCTCTCGACCACAACCGCGAACAGGTGGCGCTCGACCCGCTCTCGGAAGAGGCCCAGGGCAGCTTGATTCGCCGCCTTGCGACGGCCGGCGATCGCGCGGGCGCGCTGGCCGCCTACAAGGCTTACGGAGCCCGGCTGCGGCACGACCTTGGCATCGCCCCCTCGGCCGCCATCCGGGATCTGGCTGAGGTCGTCCGGACCGGCTCGTCGCAGCAGGCCGGGAACGGGGCGCGCCCCCGCGACCTCGAGAGGACCGCGTCCGAGGTTCATCACGAGCGGTGCGCGGACTGCGGGCATGAGAATGCTCCCGACCGGAGGTTTTGCGGCTCTTGCGGGCACGCGCTCTTTCAGGTTTGCCCCTCATGCGGCGAGGAGAGTCCCACGCGCGTCGACTTCTGCGGAGCCTGCGGGTCTTCAATGGTCCCGAGCGTCCCAGTTGCGGCGGCGCTCGAGGGCGAGCGCCGATGGGCGACGGTGCTTTTCGGAGACCTAGCCGGTTTCACCCATCTCTCGGAGACAAGGGACCCCGAGGACGTTCGCCTGATGATCGACGGCTGCACGAGCCAGATGGGCGAGATCGTCGACCGTTACGGGGGCTGGATCGACAAGGTGATGGGCGACGCCCTGATGGCGGTTTTCGGGGCGCCGGTCGCGCACGAGGACGACGCGGAGCGCGCCGTTCGCGCCGGGCTCGAGCTTCAGCGCTACGCCAGTGAGAACGCCGACGACCTGGGCGGACTCGCTCTCCGGGTCGGCGTGGACAGCGGAGAGGTGATGTTCGCGCCCGTCGGGCCGGAAGACCGTCGCGAGCCCACCGTGATGGGGGACGCGGTGAACACCGCGTGGCGTTTGCAAGAGGTAGCGCCACAGGGAAGCGTCCTGATCGGGGACCAGACGAGGGCCGCCTGCCGAGAGGCCATTCGCTGTGAGGAGGTCGCACCGATCACGGTTAAGGGCAAGGACGCGCCCGTCGCAGCATGGCTTGCGAGGGAAGCGACCACATCGACCACCCCGGAGGTGGTCTCGAACGCCCCGATGCTTGGACGCGCCTCGGAGCTCGAGCTGCTTCGCGACATCTGGGATCGGGTCGTTGAGCTCCGGCAACCGCAGCTCGTCACCGTGCTCGGGACGGCAGGGATCGGCAAGACGAGGCTCTGCCAAGAGCTTGTGCGCTTCGTGGAGGCACAGGGAGATCGGGTCGTGTGGGGAAGGTCGCTCCCTTACGGGGAGAGCACCGGCTACGGCGCGCTCGCGACGATGATCAGGACAGTTGCCGACATCTTCGAGACCGATCCTCCGCGTGAGGCTGAGGAGAAGCTCAGGCGCCGAGTCGAGGCGCTGATCGACGTCGCGGGCCCACGGACGGTGCTGGCGCACGTTTCGCTGCTTGCCGGGCTTACTGATGATGCCGTCGACGAGCGATCGGAGCTCTTCGCCTCGGCACGCGAGTTCTTCGAGGCGATGGGGCGAGAGCGGGCAACGTTGTTCGTGTTCGAGGACGTCCACTGGGCGGATCCCAGCCTGCTCGACCTGATCGAATCGACGGCAGCCCACGTCCGTGAGGTTCCTGTGATGTTCGTTGCGCTTGCGAGAGGGGAGCTTCTGGACGCGCGGCCGCGCTGGGGTGGCGGGATTCCGCGCCACGTGGGCATGTCTCTCGAGCCACTCGCCGACGACGACGCTCACGAGCTCGCGCTTCGTTCGCTCCGCGGCGTTCCGGAGCCTGAAGCGGCTGCCGCGCGGATCGAGCGGGCCGCGGGGGGCAACCCCCTCTTCGTCGAGGAGTTGACGGCGGCGATGACCGAGGGGGCCGCTGACCCGGCGCAGGAGTTGCCCGTGGCGATCAGGGCAACGATCTCCGCGCGCCTCGACGCACTTCCGGCCGATGAACGACGCCTGTTGCTCGACGCGGCCGTCGTCGGAAATACGTTCTGGCGCGGGGCGGTCGAGCGCCTCGCCGGGGACGGGCTCTCCGTGGTGCCGGCCCTCGAGGATCTCGAGTTTCGCGAGTTGATCCGGCGCCGGCGCGACTCGAGCATGCAGGGCGACGAAGAGTTCTCGTTCAAGCACGAGCTGATCAGGGACGTCGCCTACGCGACCCTGCCGCACGCGGCCCGCCGTGAGCGCCACGCGGTCGTGGCCGGGTTCCTGGAGGAGCAGGCAGGTTCCGGAGCCGACGCGGCGGCGATACTCGCCCATCACTGGCGCGAGGCCGGCGACTCCGAACGGGCCGTCGAATATCTGCTCTCGGCAGCAGAGCTGGCCGGGCGCGGATGGGCAAAGGGGGAAGCGGTTGCCCTCTACACCCAGGCTCTCGACCTGCTCCCCGAGGATGACGAGAGGCGGCGGGAGGTGGAGTTGAAGCGCGTCATCGACTACACGGCCTTCGGCCACATCGATGACGCTCGCCGGGCCCTCGGTTAGGTCGTAAAGTCTGCCGGCGTCACGGTGTCGGCGATCTCGTAGATGCGCACGATCGTGTGGTGACGGACCATGTCGCCGTGCGCTCGTAGCCGTTCCTCGTCCGGCGCCTCATAGACGCAAAAGCTCTTGATGCCGGTCTCGTCGCTGACCACGTGGCTGTGCTCCCAGCTCACGTCCGGGAACGACTCCTGGGATACCTGCTTCATCCGTTGGCCGATGTTCTGCATGGCCTCCTGCTCCGCTTGGCCGTAGTCGCGCTCAATCACGTATCGCGGCATGACTTCCCTCCTCCTTGATTGAAGTCCTTGCCGATACTAGTTTGCGCCGGGGCTGCACGCCTAGGCGGTGCGCGCCAGCTCTCACGCAGGGATCACGCCCAACTCACGCTGAGCACACGGGCCGGCAAGAGACTCGTCGCCGTGTCAGTCCAAGTGCAAGTAACAGCGAGGAGGCTCCCATGCGTCAGACCCCGATCATCACGAGGAAGGGACCCATGCGTCGCATCCCAGTCATCCTGGGCGTGTTCGCCGGCCTGCTGGTAACGGCAGCTCTGGGGAGCCCAGCACCGCCGGCCGGGGCGGCAACCGCATCCCAGCTCGACAACAAGGCCGGCTGGACCTGCATCGCCCCACTGCCCGTCACCGACGAGCTGCACTGCTTTGGCCCTAAAGGGTTCGAGCGCTTCATCACCAACGACGCGAAGGTGGTAAAGGCCCTCGTCTTCGATCCCAGCGGTCAGGAGTTTCTTGGCGTTGAGATCAATGTGCGGGACGACGTCTTCAACCGCCAGCCCTGCCCGACTGATCCGCCGACTTACGAGTACACATACCTCCGGCCGATCTTCCTCCCATTCGGGCTCGTCCTCGACTACTGGGCCTGCCACCGCTTCGACAGCGATCACCTCTAGGGGACGTTGACTCGAAGAGCTGCGAGCGAAAGGGCCCGCCACGGCGGGCCCTTTTGCGCCCTATGCAACCGAGCAACCGAGCGCTCCGCTAGGCGGGCTTCCGGCACTCCCACATCTGGATCGCGCCGAAGTCGCGATAGCCAACCCGGTGGTACACGGGGCGGCCGAGCTTGGTCGCGACCAGCGTGGTGGTGACCTGTCCCCGCTCCCGCGCATCCGCGAGCGCCCGCGCCGTCAACTGCTTCGAGACGCCCCTCCCCCGTGTCTCGGGCAGAGTCGCGACCCAGTCGAGGTCCGAGTTCACACCGTGATCCCAGACGACCACGGTTCCGACCGTCTCACCCTCGAGCGAGGCGAAGTAGGCGTACGTGCCTGGGATCGGCGTGTCCGCGACCGCGCCGAACTCGCCCGGCGCCCAGCCGTAGGCGATCTCGTTCAGGCGGGCGACCTCGGGCATGTCGAGCTCCGCGCGGATCTCAATGGTGGGATCGGGTTCGGGCGCGCGGAGCCCGGAGAGCTCCATCGCCATCGCCCGGGGCTCCGCGTCCAGGAGGTGTCCGGCCTCCTCCAGCGCCGCGGCCGTCTCGCGATCGTCCTGCGGCACCCAAACGGTCCAGGCCCGTACCCCCGCCTCCTCGTAGGCCGCGGCGATTCGATCCAGCGCCGCAATCAAGCGTTTGCCGTCCTCGTAGAAGACCGAGTTGAACACCGAGCGTTCGGGCGAGGAGGGGACGATGCAGGCGAGGACGCCATCGCGCTTCAAGGTCGAGCCGCCGGAGCCCTCAGCAAGCTGGCCCCAAAGGGTGGGCATCCCGCCGCGAACCAGCCCGAGCCAGGCGGCGTCGTCCTGGGGAATGCCCATCTACCGCTTGCGAGCCATCGTGATGCCGTCGGCGAAACCGAGCAGCGCCACGTCCACGCGGTCGTCCTCGGCCAAGCGGTCATTGAGCTCCGCGGTCACCCGGGCGGACTCGGAGCCACCCGGGTCGAGCACGGTCCCGTCCCGCAGAGTGTTGTCGATCAGGATCAGGCCGTTGGGGCGCAGCCGGGCCAGGGTCTCCTCGAAGTAGTCGATGTACTCGGTCTTGTCCGCGTCGATGAAGACGAAATCGAACTGCTCCGTGCGCTCCATCGCCCGGAGCGTCTCGAGCGCCGGACCGACCCGGATCTCGACCTTGCCGTCGAGGCCCGCCCCGCGCAGATGTTCGCGGGCGCGCTCGGCGTATGTCTCATCGAGTTCGCAGCAGAGCAGGTGGCCGTCGTCCGGCAGGCCGCGGGCGATTGCGAGCGCGCCGTAGCCGAGGAAGGTCCCAACCTCGAGCGCGTCGTGCGCCCCGATGGCTCTGGTGAGGATCGTCATGAACGCCGCCTGGTCGCCGGCGATCTGCATCGCGGCCAGGTCGCCCATCTCCTCGCCCGCCCGCTCGACCTCGGGCACGACGCCGTCGCGAAAGGAGCTGTGCTCCACCGAGTAGCGGTGCAGCTCAGGGGTGATCGAAATGAACTTGTCGAAGGCCATCGGCGTTGAGCTAGCCGGTGTGGCGCTCGCGACGAGCCATGGCCGCGATCAGCCCGCAGCCGGCGCCGACCAGGGCGCCGCCGAGCCCGGCGAAGACGTTTGCGTAGTCGTCGACCACCGGCAGCAGGATGAGGACGGCGGCGGCCACCGCGGCACCGATCAGCTCGACGTCCTCGTCGGGATGGGCCCGGACCTCCGCGGCGCGGATCACGGCCCAGGCGCTCAGCAGGCCGAGGGCTATGCCATTGCCGCCGGCCGCGAGCAAGATGTCGTCGCTGCCGGCGAACGCGGTCTCGATTCCGTCGGCCGCGAGCATCCCGAGACCGCCGCAGGCGAGTATCAGCACGACGGTTGGGAGGAGCCCAAGCCGCTGCTCCACCGCGAGGCCGAAGATCGCGATCCCGACCGAGGCCACGAACAGGTAGCCCATGTCGGGGTAGACGAACGGCGCGGCGAGGTAGCGCCACCAGTCGCTCTCGACCGGGCCGACGATCGCACCGAGGTCGTAGGCATCCAGCGCGGGGCTGGCGACGCGGACGAGCAGGAGAACGGCCGGAATCAGGATCGCCGCGATCACGGCGTAGGGGCGCTCGGCGAGGCGGTCCGTCCGCTGGGCGCGCGCCGCCCGCCGGCGGGCCCGACGGGACTGTCGCGGGGTGAGCTCATCGCCGCGAAGTTCGAGCTTCGGTGCTCGCTTGCGCAACCGGGTCCCGCAGTACGGGCACTCGGTCACATACGGGCTGACCTCCTCGCCGCAGGTCCTGCAGACGACGCTTAGCTCAGGCGAGCTCACTCCGCGAGGATAGTGCGAGGGCGCGCCTGGTTTCTAGGCGCGGCCCGTTTGATGTCGTTGCTCGGCCCATCGATTGAGCTCGTAGAGGATCCGGGCAAGCTCGCGGCCTCTGCCGCTGAGCCGGTAGCGGCGGACGGCATCCCGCTCGAGAACCCCCGCCTCCACCAGTTCCCGGAGCCGCGCGGAGAGGACGGACGGGCTGATTCCGGTCCGCTCCCGGAGCTCCGAGAAGCTCAGGGTGCTGCGGCGGAGTTCCCAGACCACCCTCAGAGCCCAACGCCGCCCGAAGAGGTCAAGCACGCTGTCGACTGCTCGCTCGTCGGCCATCAGTACGGAATGCGTATTCCACGCTGCAAAAAGTGCGTAATTAACTACTGAAATCGTACCCCAGTGTCCAGAGGAGGTTCGAGCGCGGCCTTTCTGAGGCACCGCGACGCCTCTGTCTCAGCGAAAAATCAGGCGTCCGGGTCCGTGGCGGCCACGATCTCCTCCATCAGCCCGCCGATTTCGCCGTGGTCCTGCAGCCAATTGAGCTGGCGGCGAGCCCCTGTGCCTTCCTCGACCAGATCGGTGAGGCGAGCGAGCTCGTCCTCACAGCCCAGCTGATGTGCATTCTCGCGGAGGTCCTCGATCACACCTAGCGCCATCTCCTCGCCCGGCACCTCGATGCCCTCATCGAAGTCGATCAACTTGCCCTCGATCCCGACCAGCGCGGCGCGGACCTTGTTGTCGTCGATCAGCTCGTGGGGGTAATCGACGCTGGGCGCGCCGTCCTCGTATTCGCTCACGAGGCGGTGGGCCAGGGCCTGCGCGAAGGCGGCGAAGCCGATGGTGAGCTCAACCCGCGTCTGCTGATCGAACACCCGGAGCTCGACTGTGCCCAGGTTCGGATGGGGCCGCACGTCCCACCACAGATACGTGTAATCCGGGATCGCCCCGCCGCGCATCATCTGCTCGACACGGTGTGAGTAGTTCTCCCAGGTGCCGTAGTAGGGCGGGATCCCGACCCGGGGGAATGAGCGGAACACCGGCGTGCGCGCGGACATCATCCCGGTCGTCATGCCCCGCCAGAGCGGCGAGTTGCTGGACATGCCGAGGAGCAGCGGCAGATAACCGCGCATCATGTCGGCGACGTAGATCGCCTTATCCGCGTCGTCGATGCCGACGTGGACGTGAGTGCCGAAGATCAGCTCCCGCTGGGCAATCCAGCCGAGCTCCTCGGCAAGCTCGCGATAGCGGGGACGCTCGACGATCAGTTGGTCCTCGTAGAGGGCATTGGGGTGAGTTCCCGCCGCTCCTATCGCCAGGCCCTGCTTGGCGGCTACCTCTCGGACGATCCGGCGCAGCGAGCGGAGCTGCTCGCCCGCCTCAGCGACGCTGCCGCATGGGTGCGTCGCGACCTCGAGGACCGACTGCATCAGCTCGGGCTTCACCATCCCGGGCAGTGGTTCCTCAGGGAGGTAGTCGAGGATCCGCTCGATCCCCTGGGCGAGCTCCAGGGTCCCGGCATCGCAGATCATCAGCTCCTCCTCGATGCCGACCGTGAAGCGGGTCCGGCCGAACTTGTGCTCCAGCACGTTCGGGACCATGACAGCAATGGGGGATGCCGTCGGCGCCAATCCGTGCCCAGCACGGAGGTGGTTGCCCGCCCAGATCGGGCATACTGAATCCGAGGCCAAACAGGAGGTAATCGAGAAGATGGAAGTCAAGTCGATCACCGAGCAGAAGTCGCTGCTCGCAACGCTCTCGCCCGGCAAGCGCGCCCGGCTGCGCCGTCTGCTCTTCGACTACGGCCCCGGCAATGGGACGCTGATGCTCCTCCCGATCGACCAGGGGATCGAGCACGGGCCCCGCGACTTCTTCCCCAACCCGGCCTCCAAGGACCCCGAGTACCAGTTCAGCCTGGCGGCCGAAGCCGGATACTCCGCGATCGCCTGCCAGATCGGGCTGGCAACGCGCTACTACCCCGACTACGCCGGCCAGGTGCCGCTGATCCTGAAGGTCAACGGCAAGACCGACATCCCGCCCTCGGACGACGCGCTCTCGACGACCAACGCCTCGGTCGAGGATGCCGTCCGGCTGGGCGCCGACGCGGTCGGGTACACGATGTACCTGGGCTCGCCGCGCCAGGACGTCGACCTGCACCAGCTCAAGGGGGTCCGCGAGGACTGTGAGCGCTACGGCATGCCGCTGGTGATCTGGGCCTATCCGCGCGGCGCCGCGATCGACAAGAAGGGCGGCGCGAACTCCTTCTACGCGATCGACTACGCCGCGCGGATGGCGATGGAGATGGGCGCCGACGTCGTCAAGCTCAACTTCCCCAAGTTCGACCCCGAAAAGGACAAGGACCAGCCCGCCCCATACAACGAGATGGACGTCTCGCCGGAGGAGGCGGTGCGCCAGATCGTCGAGTCCGTCGGGCGCTCCCTGGTGGTGCTCTCGGGCGGGTCGAAGACCGATGACGACACCGTTCTCTCCCACACCCGCGCGATCATGGAGGCGGGCGGCTCGGGCGTGATCTTCGGCCGCAACGTCTGGCAGCGCGAGAAGTCGGAAGCGCTCGAGATCATCGGCCAGATCAAGGAGACGCTGCTCAGCCACGTGCGGCGGATTCCGTAGGGCGCCTAAGCACGAACACCCGCAATGAAGGGGCGGCTCCCGGGCGGTTTCCGGCGGGTTCCGCCCGGATAGATGGCAAAACCCGCCACGTGGCGGATAGTTCCGGCGCGGCGACCATCATCGAGGGATGGCCCGACCCATTCGCCGCGGCGCCCTGCGCGCTCCCCTCTTCATTGCCGTAGTTCTTGTTGCCGTTGCGCTCTCGCGCTGCGGCAGTGACGGCGGCTCCTCTGAGCCCTCTGGCCCGATCACCGTCCGCGTCACCCACGTCGTCGACGGCGACACCATCGACGTCCGGATGCCGGACGAGGATGAGGAGACCGTCCGCTACATCGGCATCGACACGCCCGAGACGGTCAAGCCGGAAACGCCTGTCCAATGCGGCGGACCGAATGCACACGCGGTGAACGAGCGGCTGGTCGGGAGCCGGACGGTGACGCTCCGCTTCGACGCCGAGCCCCGCGACATCTACGGCCGGCTGCTCGCCTACGTCTATCTGCCGGCGGCGAAGCCTGGAGGAGGGTCGCTGTTCGTCAACGCCGAGCTCCTGCGGCGCGGCCTGGCCCGGACCCTGACGATCCCACCCAACGACTCGTTCGCTTCGCTCTTCGCCCGTCTGGCCGCCCGGGCGGGCGCTTTGGGCCGCGGGTTATGGGGCAGCTGCCCCCTATAGTCAGCGTGCAAGATCCTTTGCTAGCTTGCCCGGTCGCCCGGGGGGCTCTTTGAGATGGCTCAGATGCGAATGCGACAGAGCATGGCTCAGATCGAGTTGGCGCTCGAGCAGGAGATGGCGCTCGAGCGGCGCCGACGTGAGCAGCTGCGCAAGCGCGCCGTCAATCGATCGCGGGCCCGTCGCATCTCGCGCTACGAGTCCCGCGGCCGGGTTCGGTTCAGCGTTCTCCTCGTCTGCCTGACGATCACGGTCGTGACCGTGGTCGTGGCGATGTTCGAGACGCTTGCCTGGCTGATGGGCTAGCGGCCACCTGGCCGCCCAACCCTAGGTGCGCTGCGAGAGGCGCTCGAGCGCGTCCTCGACGACGGCGTTGGTGCCGGCGTCGACCTCCTCCTCCCCCCGTGAGGACTCACTCTCGATCCGCTCGTAGACCTCGTTGCGGAAGATCGAGACGTCCCGCGGCGCCGTGATGCCGAGGCGCACCTTCTCGCCTGCCACCGAAAGCACCTGAACCTCAACGCCGTCGCCGATCATGATGCTCTGGCCAGGCTTCCTTGTCAGCACCAGCATGGTTCAGACGCCTCCTAAAAGTTTGCGCCTACCCCGTCGGCGAGACGCTTAGGTTACCCAGTAGTAGGTACGGTAAACGTTTCGGGCTCGCCCAACAAGCACCAATGGGAAATGGGCCCGATCATCTAGAGTCCGGCGCCGATGGCTCGCCAGTCGCTGAGACCACAACTGAACCAGATTCGTGCGTGGGTGCGCCAAGGGCGTACCGACGCCTGGATCGCCCATCAGCTCGGCGTTTCCGCCTCGCAGCTACGGGATTTCAGGCAGCGTCACGGGCTCACCGCCGAGGGGGAGGAGCCGGCCGGAGACATCGATCTGCGCGACGAGATCGAGGCGGAGATCGAGGCTGAGCTGGGCGAGCCCGAACCCGAGGAGGAAGAGGGCGCCACCGACGAGGGCGAGGGCGACTCCGATGCCGACGGCGACGGCGAGGAGCGAACCGGCCGGCGCCGGCGACGCCGCCGCCGCGGGCGTCGCGGACGTGGGCGCCGCAAGCCGCTCGAGGCGACCTTCGACCAGGGCGAGGAGGAGGGCTACGGCATCTGGCTTGACCCCTCGATCAAGGACGACCCGACCTACGCCGAGCACTGGGAGGGCCGTCGCGCCCTGAAGGTGACCATCGAGCCGGAGCGGATCGTCCTCGAGCGGGCCGAAGACTGACGGCTCAGGGCTCCGCGATCACCCGACCGCCCGAGTAGTCCTTCGCGCCGCGCAGGTACTCCTGGAAGGCGCCGTCCACGATCGCCTGAGTGTCGAGATCGACCGCGCTCATCGGCGCCGCCCGCCGGGCCGCCTCCAGGCACCAGTCGGTGCCGCGGCCGTAGAGGTCCGCGAGCTCCTGCGCGGAGAAGGTCGGCCCGATGCGGCGGCGCAGCTCGTCGCGGATCGCCTCGACAGCGCGCCTCGCGGTGCGCGCGGTGCGCGGATCGCTGGAGAGCTCGCGGAGCCGGCGCGCCCCCTCCTCCCACTGGAAGAGGGCGTTATCGAGCGGATAGGCCACGCCCTATGGGTAGCACGCGCCTCGCGGGTGCTGCCGCTACTCGCCGGTAACGCTCGGTAACGGCGCGCCGGGCGCGGCACCGGCCGGGGTGGCGCAGGCGAGCGGGTCGAGGGGGCCCGTCACCCTCCAGACGTCGACGAGATTCGCCCCGGCAACCCGTCTGACGTTACGGGCGCGCGAGATCCACTCGCGCTGGACGGGGGCGGTGTCCGCGGCGGGATCGTCCTGGTGATAGGTCGGTGTGGTGATCACGTAGTCGTAGTCGCCGTCGTTCAGGGCGCCGATCCACTCCGGGCACTGGGGAATCTCGTTGAAGGAGCCGCGGGGCCCGTGATCGCCGATGTAGCGGACGTCGTTGCTCGAGTTCCCGCCCCAGAGGCCGTACTGGAACAGGGCCCCCATCGTCCCGGAGAGGGCGATCTTCAGATCCTGTGTGCCACGCGCCCAGTCGTAGGCCGCGCCCAGGCCCTGACCGAGCTCGACCGCGGGCTGCTCGGTCCGCGGGTAGTCCGGCGCGGCCGAGGAGTAGCGCTCCTCGAGATAGTGGTCCTGGGAGAAGCGGCCAAGTAGCGCGAGCGCGATCAGGGCGGCGGCGCCGATGCCGGCCAGCGGGACGGGCGCCAGACCGCGCCGGGAGAGGAAAGCCAGGGCCAGGGGCACGGCGACCAGCGCGAGCGCGATCACCGCCGTGCCCGGGATCCGATCGGTATCGATCGCCCCGATCACGCCGGCGCTGACCACCACCAGGACGGCGAACAGCCCCAGGGTCGAGAGCCGCCAGAGACGCTGGAGGCTGCCCAGTCGCCATACCTCCCGATCGCTCTTGAAGGGCGGGATCGCTAGCAGGGTGAGCGCCAGGATCAGCCCCGGGGCGAGGTAGCGGATGTTGAGCCGGAAGCCGACCGGCATACCTTCGGGGCCCGACGCGCCGAGCGGCGTGAGCAGGTAGGCGATTGCCGCGAGCAGGGCGACTGCGCCGAGCATCCGCTCCATCCGCCCGCCACGCCAAAGCACGAGGACCACCCCGAGGACGGCAAGCGCGAGGTAGGCGGGCCAGAGGTCCCCGAGGCGCTCGTGCAGCGCGGGAGTGAAGAACTTGCCCCAGACGTCGGCGTCGGTCGCGTAATGGACGATCGCGTACGGGTCCCGGCCCTGGAGCGCCTCGGCGTGGGGAATCGGGCCGATGTCCTGCCAGGGGAATGGGTTGCCGGAGACGATCAGGTTGCGGACATACCAGTACGCGCTACCGACGGCCAGCCCGCCGATCCAGGCTCCGGCCGCCCGCGGGCGCTCTCCCTTGCCGGCGATCACGATCACGCCGACGGTCAGAGCGAGCACCGGCGGAACCACCGTGAGCTTCGTTCCCAAGGCGAGCCCGGCGGCCAGGCCGGCAACCATCAGGGCACCGAGCGGCAGGTTGGCGGGCG
>DATFOK010000019.1:0-16432 GCA_035265665.1 Solirubrobacterales bacterium
GGCAGATCGCTCCGGTCGGCGAGCCCGACGACGACCCCGACCACGCGCCGGCTCCCGAAGGGCACGACCAGGACCGAGCCCACCTCGACCTCGCTCATCGCCTCGGGGAGGCGGTAGTCAAAGGGCCCCGAGACGTTCCGGGTCGTCAGCAGCGGCTCGACCTTGGCAATCGACATTTGTCCAGGCTAGGCGCGGGAACGGACGCGCCGAGTTTCCTTACGCCGACGAACGGCTTAGTCTTTTCGCCGCCAGGATGGCCTCGACTCGCAGGACCTCGCTTCTCGCAGCACTGGCGGCGACCGCCGTGCTGTTCGCACTGCCCTCGAGCGCGGGCGCGAATGTCTACTGCGTTGACGTCAGCGGCGGGGACTGCACCCACCTCGAGCCCGCCGGCGACCTTCAAGGGGGACTGAACGATGCCGCTGCCAACGCTGGACCGGACACCGTCCGCCTCGGCGCCACCACCTACCCGGCCACCTCATCCGCCGGATTCAGCTACTTCAGCAACACGGGCCCCGTCTCGATCATCGGCTCCGGACAGGGGACGACCACGATCGCCGTCCAGGCTCCTGGGGCGCCGCCCGGTTCCTTCACGCAGTTCCTGGGCCTCAACGTGTTCGGCTCCGGGGCCGCGGGCTCCAGCATCACGGACCTGACGGTCAGCCTGCCGATACCCGCAGGCAGCAGCGAGAACCAGCAATACCGCGGCGTGCAGCTGCAAAGCGGAACGATCAGCGAGGTCACCGTCGCCGGCCCAACCGCCGATCCGATGGGGGCGTTCGGGATCATCCTGAATTCGGGGACGCTCGAGAACTCAACGGTCACCCTGTCGCGAGTCGGATCCCCCGGTACCACCGGTGTTGCCAACTCGAACAACGGCGATGACGACATCTCGCTCGTCCACAACTCGATCACCGCCGACACGCCCGTCACCTACGGCAACACTGGTACCGGCGTGGCCACGGTCAGCCGGTCCACCCTGCTCCCAAGCTCGGCGGGAGTGAGGACCCTCATCGGTTCAACGCACGTTGAAGACACGATCATCGACCTGGGCTCGTTCACCAACGCAGTCGGAATCAGCACCGGGTTCAGCAACCCGACAGCGCACGTCAGCGCTTCGACCGCGGATGGGGTCACGATCGCCGGGACCGGAACCGGCGCGACCGGCATCCGCGCATTCGCCAACGATCTCAACGTCGTTCCCACAGCTGGCGACATCGCGTCCGCGACCGTGGCGAGCTCGATCCTGGATCAGAGCCTCGACGTCCCGATTCGCAGACAGGCCGACAACAACGGTGCGGCCAACGTCTCCACGGACTACTCGAACTACAACGCGATGGCGAATGTCAGCACGAACGGCGTCAATGGTGGCACCGGGCAGATCACCGCAACGAACCAAACCAACTTCACTCCCGAGTTCGTTGGCGGCGGCGATTTTCACCTTCTTTCGTCGTCCCCGCTGATCGACATCGGCGACCCCGCCCATCCCGCGCCAGGCCGTCTCGACATCGACGGTGACACCCGCGAGATCCTCGGCGAGGACGGCTGCGGCCCCAGGCGAGACATTGGCGCCGACGAGTTCGATCCCCCAAGTCCTCCGGCCATGCTCGCTTGCCCCCCCGAGACGAGCATCATCTCCGGGCCGAGCGGCCCGACCCTCGATTCGACCCCGACCTTCGAGTTCGAGTCGAGCGAGGCATCGTCGACCTTCATGTGCATGATCGACAATGGCGCGTTTGACGACTGCACCTCCCCCTTTACAAGCGCACTCCTCCTGGATGGTCCACACACCTTCTCGGTCAAGGCGATCGACGCCGACCTGAACGAGGATCCCAGCCCTGACAGCCAGTCTTTCACGGTCGACACGGTCGCCCCCGACACCACGATCCTCTCGGGGCCGACCGGGCCGACCTCGGACACGACGCCGACCTTCACATTCGAGTCGACCGAATCCCCGGCGACCTTCAAGTGCAAGATCGACAGCGGCCTGTTCTTCGCCTGCCCCGCCTCCGGCTTCACCACCGGAACCCTTCTGGATGGACCACACACCTTCGAGGTCGAGGCGATCGACGCCGCCCTGAACGAGGATCCCAGCCCGGACAGCCAATCCTTCACGGTCGATACGGCTGCCCCCGACACGACGATCCTCTCGGGACCGTCCGGGCCGACGTCCGACGCGACGCCGACCTTCAGCTTCGACTCAAGTGAGCCAGGATCGACCTTCCAATGCAGCATCGATGGCGCCGGCTTCGCTGCCTGTGGCTCGCCGTTCACCACTGCTGCTCTTGGTGACGGGGCCCACAGCATCGCCGTGAAGGCGATCGACTCGGCGTCGAACGAGGACGCGAGCCCCGCCACTCGTTCCTTCAGCATCGACGCCACCGCGCCGGACACATCGGTCTCGGGCAAGGCAAAGGTCAAGACCCGGAAGAAGAAGGTGCGGATCAGCTGGATTCTCGGCACCACTGACCCCGGCGCGACGATCGAATGCAGTCTCGACGGCGGGGGGTTCGTCCCCTGTGTCTCGCCGTTCACCGCCAAGCTGCGGCGCGGTGCCCACACGCTGGTGGCCCGGGCTCGGGACGCGCTTGGCAACGTCGACGCCTCCCCGGCCAGCTTCACCACCAAGGTCAAGCGCAAGCGCGTGCGGCGGTAGCCTCCGCGCCGTGGACCTGCAGCCGGGGGAGAACGTCATCTATCAGGGGCATCCCTCCTGGCGCGCGATTCTCGGCTTCTACCTGAAGGGGATCGCGGTCGCGGTCGCCATCGGGATCGTCGTCATGCTCGTCGACAGCACCGGGCTGGGCCTGCTCGCCGCTGCCGTGATCGTGGTGATCACGATCCTCGCCGGATTCATCAAGCGGGTCGCGACGGTCTACACGATCACCGACCGCAGGCTCAACATCAAGGTGGGGATCATCGCCCGCAAGGTCCAGGAAACCCGCCTGCAGCGTGTCCAGAACGTGAACTACAACCAGGGCGTCTACGAGCGGATCATGCAGATCGGCGACGTCGAGTTCACAACGGCCGGGACGGACGAGTCGAACTTCGTCTTCGCCGGTGTCGCGCAGCCCGAACAGGTCGTCCAGCAGGTGGAGCAGGCGACGCCGGTAATCGCCGGCCTCCAGGGCGAGGCCGAACCCCGAACCTAGGCGGGCGCTTCGGCCTTGGAACCCAATCCGGCCGCCTGGCGCAGATCGTCCGCGCGGTCGGTGCGCTCCCAGGTGAAGTCCGCGTCCTCGCGACCGAAGTGACCGTAGGCGGCGGTCTTCTGGAAGATCGGGCGATGCAGATCCAGGTAGTTGCGAAAGGCCGCCGGCCGTAGGTCGAAGGTCTGCTCGACGAGCCGGGCGATCTCGGAGTCGGCGAGCTTGCCGGTGCCGAAGGTCTGGACCATGACCGAGACCGGGTGCGCCACCCCGATCGCGTAGGCGACCTGGAGCTCGCAGCGGTCGGCCAGCCCGCCGGCCACTACGTTCTTGGCCACGTAGCGCGCCGCGTAGGCGGCCGAGCGGTCCACCTTCGAGGGGTCCTTGCCCGAGAAGGCGCCGCCACCGTGGCGCGCTGCCCCTCCGTAGGTGTCGACGATGATCTTGCGGCCGGTGAGTCCGGCATCCCCGACGGGTCCTCCGATGACGAACTTGCCGGTCGGATTGACCATGAAGTTCTCGAGCAGCTCCTTCTCGGTGTAGAGCTCCTTGTACTCCGTGTGGAGCACCGGCTCGAGCACGTGCTCCCAGAGGTCGTTGCGAATCAGCTGCTCTCCGGCGTCCTCGCGGTGCTGCGTCGAAATCAGCACTTTGGCGATCTCGACTGGCCGGTCGTTCTCGTAGCGAACGGTGACCTGCGTCTTGCCGTCAGGACCGAGGTACGGCACGACCTCCGCCTTGCGCACCTCGGAGAGCTGACGGGCGAGCTGATGGGCGATCTGGATCGGCATCGGCATCAATGCCTTGGTCTCGCGAGTCGCGTAGCCGAACATCATCCCCTGGTCGCCGGCGCCGGCCGCGTCGAGCTCGTCGGAGGACTCCCCCTCGCGCTGCTCGAGTCCCTTGTCGACGCCCTGGGCGATGTCGGGCGACTGCTCGTCGATCGCGGTCAGGACCGCGCAGGCCTCGTGGTCGAAGCCATAGCGTGGATCGTCGTACCCGATCTTGCGAATCGTCTCGCGCGCGATTTTCGGGATGTCGACGTAGCACTTGGTCGTGATCTCGCCCGAGACCACGACCAGGCCGGTGTTGACCAGGGTCTCGCAGGCCACCCGTCCCTCGGGGTCCTCGGCCATGATCGCGTCGAGGACACCGTCCGAGATCTGATCGCAGATCTTGTCGGGGTGACCCTCGGTGACCGACTCGGAGGTGAACAGGTACTCGTTCTCTGAAAGCGTCTGCATCGGTTCCTCAGTCGTTGATGGTCAGGAAGAGCTCTGATCGAAGTTCGTCGTCGCTGCCGCTCACGGCGAGGCCGAGAGAGCCGACGCGCGAGATGTCTTCGCTGAGCGAGGCATATAGTGGATTCTCCGCCAGGCCGGCCTGTTGAGCCAGTCCCAGGACCTCTTCGAGGTTGAGGAAGACTAGCGCCGAGACGCGGTCCGGGAGCGGGTCCGTCGCGTCCTCGAAGGTGCTCGTGCCGGCCAAGTTGTCGCCGCTCGAACGCACCTGAGACACGCCCTCCGGCCGCGTCGAGAGGACCAGCTTCCCGTCGAAGATCGCGTACGACAGATCCACGGTGGGCGAGACCTGGACGGAGTGCACCGTCACCCCGTCGATCTCCCTGGTCTGGAAGCTCGGCACCGGCGCGCCCTCGGTGCTGAGCGACCGCATCAACGGCCGCTGCAGCGACGCCAGCGCGTCTCCCGCCTTCTCCTCGTCGACGCCGTCGACGATCAGGCTCGCGTAGGGCGTGGAGCCGGTGGGTTCCGCCACCAGCGCCGCCTGGCCGCCGAGCGCGGGAAGCAGGTCCTTGAGCGGATCGACCCCCGCCTCCTGCTGGAGGCGCTGTGCGAGGCCTCGAAGCGACCCCGCGAGCCCCTGTGCGCCCGTGCCAGCGGTGGCGAGTGCGTTGTTGATCGCAGGCCCGAGCTCGCCGACACCGACGTAGCCGAGCGCGCGCGGGCCGGCCTCATCGGCGAGCGACGGCTCGAACTCGGGCAGGCTCGCGAACACCGTCGGGCTCCGCTGCACGAGCTTCGGGTCCAGCTTGCTGACGACGTTCACCTGCACACCATCGTCGCGCGCGCGGGCCCCGACGGCCACGCCGCTGGTCGCGCCGTAGTCGACGAAGGTGTCGAGCTGGGTCGCCCCGGTCGCTCCCGCAGGCAGGAACCGCTGGACCCCCGCGCGCGAGAGATAGACCTCGGCCAGCCGCACATCCGGCAGCTGGTCGCGCGCCTCGTCCTGATCCGAGCCCTCGATCCCGGGTAGCTGTCCCGCTCTTGCGGACAGGGCGGCGCGAACTGCCGCCACGTTGCCGAAGAGCAGCTGGTCGCCGGAGCGGGCGGTGGCGACGTCGTTCGAATAGACGCTGATCGTGGCGTCGCCCGCCTTGACCTGCTTGGCCGGCCCGCCCGGAGAGAGACTCGCGGCGAACTGGTCGGCCTTCGTCGCGTCGCCGACTCCGGCGACGTAGGTCTCCGGGGTTGTGCCCTTGGGCCCGGGCACCCCGAGCAGGGTGAGGTCGTCCTTCACCCAGGGCAGCACCTCCGCGGAGAGGTCGAGCGGCCGACCCGCGGGGCCGTCCAGTGCGCTGGTGTCGCTCTGCAGCAGGGCCGTGAAGTTCGGCAGCTCGTCACCGAGGTCCTGCGCCAGCTCCCATTGGTGGCTGTCGGCGTTGACCGTCATGTGGGCATAGAGGATCGCGTTGCGCGGGACGTAAGCGATCGTGTCGTTGGACGGCGCGCACTCCTTAGCCGTCGAGACCTGACAGGGGACCCCGGGGACCGGCAGGAACTTGATGCTCAGGTAGAGGACGACGATGCCGGCGACCGCGCCGACCCGCAGCTTGCTGCCACGCGACCGCCTCGACCACCAGTAGGCGCTCGCAGCTCCTGCCCGCTTCAGCTGCCGCCAGACGATCTGGCCCTTCTCGCGCAGCCAGTAGCCGATCGCGGTCAACCCGGTCCTCGCTCGGAAGGCCAGCTCACTGGAGCGGGTCGGCTTCTTCTCCTCCTCGGGAGGCTCCAGCGAGAAGAGCGGCTTCCGCGGCTGGGCCTTCGGGTCCTCGGGCGCCTGTGACTGTGAGGCCGGCGGCGACTCAGGCGAGTCGGGCTTGCGCCGTCGCAAGCGCTCAATCAGCCTGCGGCGCAGCCCGCCGCGCTGAGATTCCTCGCCGTCCTGGCTCTTGCTGCCGGACTCGCTCGAGGCGTCCTCGCCCCCGGGACCGCCCGGTTCATTAATCGGGTGGCTCCTGTCGGAGCCCCCTCTCCTGACACTCACGAAGCGCCTCTTATACCCGGCCCGCGCGCTCCGCGCTCCGGTTGCGACGCCCCTTCCGAGGCACGTAGTCGATCACCAGCGGAACCCCTTGAAGGTCATAGGCGTCGCGCAGGCGGTTCTCGAGATGGAATGCCCAGTCGCGGTTGATCAGCCTGCGGTCGTTGACCTGGAGAGCGAAGCGAGGCGGACGCCGCCCGACCTGCGCCGCGTAGTAGATGCGAAGTCGCCGGCCGTGCCGCTGCGGCGGCGGCCGATCCACGATGACCCCGGAGATGAACCGGTTGAGCTCCGGCGTCGGTATGCGCTCCGCCGCGCGGTGGGCGAGTTCGATCGCCTGGCGGAGGATGGCAGCGATGCCGCGGCCCGTGAGGGCGGAGCAGGTGAGCACGGGCGGACGGAGGCGTAGCTTCTGCGCGGCTCGAGCCCGCGTGTCGTCGATGTCCGTTCGCGAGATATCCCACTTGTTCATGGCGAGGACGGTGGCGCAGCCCGAGCGCATCGCGAGCTCGGCCACCCGCAGGTCCTCGGCGGTGAGCCCCTCGCTCGCGTCGCAGACGACAATCGCGGCATCCGCGCGCTCGGCGGCCCGCTCGGTGCGGAGCTGCGCGTAGTAGCCAACGCTCCCCGCCACCTTCCCGCGCCTCCGCAGCCCGGCAGTGTCGACCAGCACGACCCGCTCGCCGTCCACCTCCGCCTCCGTGTCGACCGGGTCGCGGGTGGTCCCGGCCCGTTCGCTGACGATCACCCTGTCGGAGCCGAGCATCGCGTTCAGCAGTGAGGACTTGCCAACGTTCGGCCGTCCCAGGATCGCGATCCGGGGCGCCTCCTCGGCGTCACTCGCGGTCTCGTCCGGGAGGTGGCGCCGGAGTTCCTCAACCAGCCGGTCCAGGAGGTCCCCGGTGCCGAGGCCGTGGCTGGCGGACACCGGCATGGGCTCGCCGAGCCCCAGCGCGTTCAGCTCCGCCGCCAGCGGCTCGTCCTCGGCTCGGTCGACCTTGTTCGCCGCGACGACAACCGGTCGGTTCGAGCGCCGCAGCAGGTCGGCGAGCTCGGCGTCGCCCGGGCCGAGCCCGCTGCGCGCATCGACCACCAGCAGGATCACCTCGGCATCCTCGACCGCGGTCCGGGCCTGCGCCTGGACCGCCCGGGCGAGCACGTCCGCGTCGGCCAGGTCCACCCCGCCGGTGTCGATCAGGTCGAAGCTGAGCCGGTTCCACTCGCACTCCAACGCGCGTCGGTCGCGCGTTACTCCGGGCTCGGGGTCCGTGACCGCCTCGCGGCCGCCGGCCAGACGGTTGATCAGAGTGCTCTTGCCCGCGTTCGGGAACCCGACCACCGCGACGGCGGGGCGGCGGCGCAGTGCGCGCGCCAAAGGCTCGTTTCCGCCCCCGCCCTCCATCAGCCGATCCCCCTCTCGCGCGCCAGCGCGACGATTCGTTGGACGACCTCATCCGGGGTGAGGTCGGTCGTGTCGATCTCCAGTGACTCGCTCGCCGGCCTGAGCGGGCTGTCCGCGCGTCCTTGATCCCGCCGAT
This sequence comes from Solirubrobacterales bacterium, assembly GCA_035265665.1. GTDB lineage: Bacteria > Actinomycetota > Thermoleophilia > Solirubrobacterales > 70-9 > DASUPK01. The sequence continues at coordinate 7,970 of DATFOK010000019.1, forward strand.
CCCGATCCCTGATCGCCCGTTGAACCTCGGCAACGGGTTCCCCGCTGTCGGCCGCACGGCGCCGGGCTCGCTCGGTCTCGTTCGCCGTCAGAAAGACCTTGAGCGGGGAGTCCGGGCTGACCACGGTGCCGATGTCGCGCCCCTCCGCCACGTAGTTGCCCGCGGCGATCAGCTCTCGCTGCCTTTTGACCATCGCCTGCCTGACCTGGGGGTGAACCGAGACCCGCGAGGCGGCCACCGTCACCTCCGGCGTGCGGATGTCGCCCTCAACGGGCTTGCCATCGAGGCGAATGGTGTCTCCCTCGAAGTCGATGTCGAGGCCCCAGGCGAGCTCACCGAGCCGCTCGCCATCGTCCGGGTCGAGATCCCGCTCGAGCGTCGCCAGCGCGACGGCGCGATACATCGCCCCGGAGTCGAGGTAGGTGAAGCCGAGCGCCTTGGCGACGCCCTTCGACACGGTTGACTTGCCGGCCCCGGCTGGCCCGTCGATCGCAATGACCATGATTAATCGAGTTGCTTCTCAGCTCCCCAGCATCAAACGGGTTGCTCCTATCGGAGCACCCTCGCATCTACCTCGCATCAGCGTACGGTTTCGCCTCCAGAGCGGCGGTTATAGAGTCCCGCGTGATGGAGAGCTGGAACCTCAACGAACTCGAAGTTCTGCCCCGCGCACCGCAGGTCCTGGACTCAGAGTCCGAGGGCCGCGCAATCGTCATCAATCTGCCCAAGGGCGAGCAGCTCCAGGAGCACCAGGTCCACGAACGCGCATGGGTGCTGGTGATCGACGGCAAGGTCGAGATCAACACCCCCGACGGGAAGTGGGCGGCCGGAGGGACCGGGCTGTTGGCGATCTTCGACCCCGCCGAGCGGCACGAGGTGACGGCGGTCGAGGACTCGCGGATTCTGCTGGTCCTCGCTCCGTGGCCGGGTGACGGGCACCCTTCGCTGCAAGCGTCGGATCAGCGCTCAGCCGAGTAGCCCGCGCAGATCCTGCTCGAAGCCGGGATAGCTGACGGCCACCGACTCGAAGCCGCGAATCTCGACGCCATCACGCGAGGCCAGGCCGGCGACCGCACCGACCATCGCCAGGCGATGATCGCCGCGGGCGTCCAGGGTTCCGCCGCGGAGCCCGGCGGTGCCGCGGATCGCGAAGCCGTCCGGTCTCGCCTCGATCTCGGCGCCTAGCGCGGCCAGGCCGTCGACGATCCCGGCGATCCGGTCCGACTCCTTCGCCCGCAGCTCGGCGGCCCCGCTGACGACCGTCTCGCCCTCGGCGAAGCAGCCGAGCAAGGCGACCAGGGGCAGCTCATCGATCGCCGACGGCACGTCCTCCGCGGTGACGTGGGCGCCGCGAAGGTTCGCGGCACGGACATTGAACCGGGCGATCGGCTCGGGCCCGGGCTCGCGGATCTCCTTGATGCTCACCGCCGGCATCTCACGGGTCGCGCCTCGCCTCCCTGCTGCGCGCCCTCGCACATCGTGGGCCCCGCCCATCTCGATTCCCATCCTCGAGAGGATCGAGAGCAAGCCGATCCGCGCCTTATTGATGCCGACGTCGCGCAGGCTCAACTCGCTTCCCGGCACGATCAGCGCACCGACCAGGAAGAAGGCCGCCGAGGAGAAGTCGCCCGGCACGGGCACGTCGCCGGCCTCCAGCCGTTCGGTGGGGGCCACCGTGACCTTGCTGCCGTCGCGCCGGATCTCCGCGCCAGCCGCCGCGAGCAGTCGCTCGGTGTGGTCGCGCGTCCAGAAGGGCTCGCGGACCGTCGTGTTGCCCTCCGCCAGGAGGCCGGCCAGCAGCAGGCAGGACTTGACCTGCGCGCTCGCCACCGGCATCTCGTAGTCGATCCCGCGCAAGCGGGACCCGCGGATGCGCAGGGGCGGAAGGCGTTCGTCGCGAGCATCGATGTCGGCGCCCATCCGGGTCAGGGGCTCAGCGATCCGATCGACGGGGCGCCGGCGAATCGATTCGTCGCCGTCGAATGTCCACTCGCCCTCGGCCTGACCCGCGAGCCAGCCGGGCATGAGGCGGAGCAGCGTCCCGGCGTTGCCGACGTCGATCTCGGCCGGGCGAGGACCGCGCAGACCGATGCCCTCGATCTCGATGAAGAGGCCGCCTTGGTCGTCGGCCTCACCCTCCCTGACTTCGGCGCCCACCGCCGAGACGGCTCGCAGCGTCGCCCGCGTGTCGGCCGAGTCGAGGTAGCCCGTGATCCTGGTGGGCCCCTCGGCCATCGCGCCGATCAGCGCGGCCCGGTGCGAGACCGACTTGTCCGGCGGCGGATGGAGCTCGCCGCGCAACGGGCCGGACGGCTCAAATCTCATATTGCCCTGGAGACGTCGTGGCCGAGCTCGCGCAGTAGGCTCTCGGCGCGCTCCGCCTCCTCGTCGCCGGAGATATAGAGAGTGATCGCCCCAGAGGTCATGTCGGGAGTGGGATAGAGCGCCATGTCCTCGATGTTGACGCCCGCGCGGCCGAGCTCGAGCGCGACCTCGGCGACGATGCCCGGCCGGTTCGGCACCAGGACTCGGAGCTCGTGGAGCGGGCCGCCCGCGATCTCGGTCTCGATCAGCTCGCGCCGCCGGCGACCGGCCTGCTCGTGCCAGGCCGCGACCGCGTCGCGGTCGCCGGAGCGGAGCAGATCGGCCGCTTCGGCTAGCCGGGCGACTACGCCATCGAGCTCTGCCGCGACCGCCTCCCGGTTGCCCGCGAAGATGTCGCCCCAGATGGCGGGGTTGGCCCCCGCAACCCGGGTGGCGTCGCGGAAGCTCGGGCCGACCTCTGGCAGGTGCTCGGCCTCCTCGTCGAGTGCGGTCGCCGCTTGCGTGACGAGCACGTTGGCGAGCACGTGCGGCAGGTGGCTGATCGTCGCCATCAGCCGGTCGTGCGTCTCGGCCTCGATCGCCTGCGGCCGTGCACCGATCTCGGCGATCGCGCGCTGGACGCGGTCGTACAGCAGACCGCCCGTCCTCGGTGTCGGAGTGAGATACCAGCGGGCGCCCTCGAAGAGGTCGGCTCGCGCGTTCTCGACGCCCGAGGTCTCCGCCCCGGCCAGCGGATGCCCGCCGACGAAGCGACTCTCCGACCCGAGGGCGGCGATCACGTCGCGCTTCACCGAGCCGACGTCGGTGACCGCGCAATCCTCGCGCGCCGCGTCGAGGGCCTCGGCCGCGAGTCCCGGCAGGGCGGTGACCGGCGCGGCGCAGAAGACGAGCTCCGCCCGCTCGACCGCAGCCGCGACGCTCTCGGCGGCCTCGTCGACCGCCCCCAGCTTCGCCGCTCGCTCGAGCAGGTCGCGATCGGGATCGAAGCCCGCGACCTCGGCTTCCAGCCTGCGGCGAGCGGCCAGCCCGATCGAGCCTCCGATCAGGCCGACGCCGAGGACGGCGATTCGCATCGAGTTAGCTCAGCCGGCCTCGCGCCGCTTCCGCACCGCCGAGGCGAGCCGGTCGAGGGTCAGCACGGTGTTGTCCCAGTCCATGCAGGCGTCGGTAATCGACTGGCCGTAGACCAACGGCTGGTCCGACTCCAGGTCCTGTCGCCCGGCGACCAGGAACGACTCCATCATCATCCCGACGATGGCGCCGTTGCCGGCGGCGATCTGGCCGGCAACGTCGCTGACAACCTCGGGCTGCCGCTCGTGGTCCTTGCCGCTGTTGTCGTGCGAGGCGTCGATCACGACCCGCTCGACGAGTCCGGCCGCGCTGAGCAGCTCGAGCGTGCCACCCACCGAGTCCTGGTCGTAGTTGGGTGCCCCACGGCCGCCGCGCAGGATCACGTGGCAGTCCTCGTTGCCCTCGGTGTAGAGGATCGCCGGGGTTCCGCTGACGTCGACACCCGCGAATGCATGTGGAGCCGCGGCAGCACGGACGGCGTCGACCGCCAGCATGACGCTCCCGGCGGTGCCGTTCTTGAAGCCGACCGGCATCGAGAGACCCGACGCGAGCTGTCGGTGGATCTGGCTCTCGGTCGTCCTCGCTCCGATCGCCCCCCACGCAACCACGTCGGAGATGTACTGCGGGGTGATCGGGTCGAGGAACTCGCAGCCGATCGGAAGGCCGAGGTCGGTCACCTCCAGCAGCAGCCGGCGCGCGGTGTGAAGGCCGAAGTTCACGTCCCGCGAGCCGTCCAGGTGCGGATCGTTGATCAGCCCCTTCCAACCCGTCGTCGTGCGGGGCTTCTCGAAGTAGACGCGCATCGCGACGCAGAGGTCATCGCGCAGATCCGCGGCCTGCTGGGAGAGCCGCCGGGCGTACTCGGTCGCGGCGTCGGGGTCGTGCACGCTGCACGGCCCGACCACCACCAGCATCCGGTCGTCCTCGCGGTCGAGGATCGCCTTGACCTCGGCCCGGTGGGCGATCACGGCATCCTCCCGCTCCGTCCCCAGCGGGAGGTCCTCCAGGATCTCCGCTGGCGCGACCAGCTCGACGACGCGCTCGATGCGCTGGTCCCTGACGCGGCCCGCGGCCTGTTTGGGTATCTCCTTCATCTCGAAATTCATCCTGGCTTACCTTCTTTCTACTGGTCTGGCGAGGGTCCTGGGCTGGAGGTATCGGCGGTGCCATTCGTGCACCAACGACGGGTGAGGGCGCCCGGCGGGTGAATCTGCGTCAGCGGCTAAGGGCAGCCGCCGGCCGGACGCCTAGGTAAATCGCCAAAAGTAGAAATACGCATGCGAGGCGGCCGCGGAGCGGCTCAGGAGAGCTGCGGTGTGCGTGCCGTGCTGCATGCGCGCCACATTGAAGCAGACGGCACATCACCAGCCCTGCAATCGGCGTTACGAGGGAAAGAGCGGCTTCGTCTCGACGGCACGGGCGTCGAGGAGCCGATCGGCGTAGCGGATCCATCCGACCACCGAAACCAGCGCGGCGACGCCGCCCACAGCGGCGGCGATGCCGAGGGAGGCGTCGGCGATCGCTCCGAGGGCAACGGCGACGGCGGCACCGCCGACGACGGCGTTGATCACGGCGATCGCGCTGGAGAAAGCGAAGATCGGCTTTCGCCCCTCCACGTCCAGGGCCACGTTCTCGAACACACCCGCGGGGTCGTCGTGCCCCGAGAGCAGGAACAGATCGGCCCGCTCGCCGGCGATCTCCTTGTAGTAGGCGCGGATCCGGTTGATCGCGAGGCCGTAACGAAAGTCCTCGGCGCCGCACTCGACCAAGCGGACGTAGGTGACTGACCCGAGCACGTAGAGGGTCGGCAACACGGTGAGGGCGAAGACATTGAAGACGTCGCCGATTCCCGAGAGCTGGGTGATGAACCCGAGTGCCACCAGGCCACTGGACACCGAGAAGACGTAGACCGAGGCGCGGGCGGAGCTCTCGCTCATCGTCTGCGACCTGCGAATCGCTCATTTGATCCTCCTCGAGTGGCCGTCCTAGGCGAGATCGTCGAGCGCCGCCAGGAAACGCTTGTTCTCGGCGCGGGTTCCGTACGTGACCCTGAGGTGGCCGGGGCCGCCAAGTGGAGTGCCCGGGCGGACGGCCACACCCGCCCTCGCGAGGGACTCGACCACCTCGCCCTCGTCGAGGTCCCCCAGGTCGATCCAGGAGAAATTGGCCTGTGATTCGGCGGTGGTGAGGCCCATCTCGCGGAGCTCCTCCTCCACGAAGACCCGCTCGATCACATTCTTCTCGACACGGTCGGCGACGTCGTCCTGGTGGCGGATCGCCTCGGTCGCCGCCGCCTGGGCGAGCGAGTTCACGCTGAACGGCTGGCGCACCGCGTCGACCGCGGCCCGGAACTGCGGTGAGCAGAGTGCGTAGCCGACCCGCAGGCCGGCGAGGCCGTGACACTTGCTGAAGGTGCGCAGCAGGACGACGTTCGGGTGCTTGGCGAGCAGGTCGAGCGTCGTGTCCGGGTCGTCGTTGGTCTGGTACTCGACGTATGCCTCATCGAGGATCAGCGTGGTGCGGTCCGGGACGCTCTCAACGAAGGCCGCAATCCGGTCCGCCGGGAAGTGGGTGCCGGTCGGATTGTTCGGGTTGCAGACGATCAGCACCTGCGTTGCGGCCGTGACCTCCTCCAGCATCGCGTCGAGGTCGTGGACGTAGCCGTCCCCGAGCGGGACCCGGATCTCCCTCGCCCCGCAGAGCGGTGCCAGGTACGGGTAGATCGAGAAGGAAGGCCAGGCGAAGAGGATCTCGTCCCCGGGCTCACAGAGGGCGAGGGCGGCGGCGAGCAGAATCTCGCAGGAGCCGTTGGAGACGGCAATGCGGGCGGGATCCGTCTCGTGGTGATCGGCGATCGCGCGCCGCAGCGCCCGTGCCTCCGGATCCGGGTAGCGGTTGATATCCGACGCCGCCCTGGCGATCGCGTCGGCGACCGCCGGATGGGGCGGCAGCGGCGACTCGTTCGAGGCGAGCTTGATCGCGTCGGGAGTCTCCGCATGCGCCTTGGCGTCGTCGAGCGAGGTCCCCGGCTCGTAGTGCGGGATCCGGGCCAGCTTGTCGGCGAAGGTGACGGTCATCTGCGGCCCATTGTGACCGAGCCGCCTCAGGGCAGCGGGCGTCGCATGCGAATCGCCGGGGCCTTGGCAACCGGATGGACCTCCTCCGCCCCGTCGGCGCTCCACCCGTGGCGCTCGTAGAACGCCTGGGCCGGATGGTTCTCGGTCAGGGTCCAGAGCGACATCTCGGTGCTGCCGGAGCTCGCCGGGCGGGCCTGGGCCGCCTCTAGAAGGACACTGCCAATGCCACGCCGCCAGTGCTCCGGGTCCACGTAGATCGCCACGAGCTCCGCCACCCCCGTACCGAGGTCGTCATCCCGCGGCGGCGAGACGACGAAGCAGGAACCGACGATCTCGCCGCCCGTCAGTCCCACCATGCTGAAGCTCGCCAAGCTCTACGAGAAACGCGCGCCCGAGTTCGTTGGGTGCCGGAACCTGATCGCCACCGCCTGGGTCCGCGGATGCACCTTCTGGTCGCCGTCCCGCCTCCACCCGTGTCGCTCGTAGAAGGCGATCGCGGGTGCGTTCTCTTTGAAGGTCCAGAGAACGACCTCTTCATAGGGAAGGTCTGCAAGCCGCTCCATCGCGGCACGCATCAACGCCGCCCCGGCGCCCTGTCCCCAGCGCTCCGGCTCGACGTAGATCGCCACCAGCTCCGCGACGCTTGCCCCGAGGTCCGGCTCGCGCGAGGGCGCGGCGACGAAGCAGTAGCCCGCGAACTCGCCGTCGATGTCGGCGACGTAGCTGAACGCGTCATCGACCGGGCGACGGAGCCCGACGTGCACCTCGTGGCGCCAGCGCGGGATCGGAAGGTCGGCGAGGCGATCGGGCGCGACAATGTCGCGGTAGGCCGTCCGCCAGCCCGCGACCGTGACGGCGACGATCGCATCGGTGTCATCCGGGGTCGCCTCGCGGACCCGGACCGGCCCGCCCTCCACTACTGCGCCGCCTTCAGGTCCGAGCGCAGCCCCTGCGCCTCCCCGAGATACACGTGAGCGGGGGTGTGATCGCTGGGCGCGTAGTAGTGGACCAGGGTGCGGATCACGGACACCATCGCCCCGGGCACGTCGACCTCCCGCGCGCAGAGGAGGGGGACCTGGTCCAGCCCCACGTTGCGCGCGGCCACGGCGGGGAACTCCGCGTTCAGGTCATGGGTCGAGGTGAAGATGCAGCTCACGATTCGCTCCGGGGTGAGCCCGTTGCGGGTCATCAGCTCGCGCATCAGCTCCTCGGTCGCCTCGATGATCGTCTCGGGATTGTTGCTGCGCGATTTCGTCGCGCCGCGGACGGCCCAGAGCCGGAGGTCCTCGCTCATGGCGCGGAATCTTTCCAGAGCGCGTCGATCTCCCTGCGATCGAGCCGCCGGGCCTCACCGCGGCGGAGGTCGCCGAGCTCGAGCGGCCCGATCCGGATCCGCGTCAGCTCCTCCACCTGGTTGCCGATTGCCTCGGCCATCCGCCGCACCTGGCGCTTACGTCCCTCGCGGATCGTGAGCTCCACTCGGCGCTCGGCAAGGCGCTCGACCTCGGCCGGGGCCGTGGCGCCGTCCTCGAGCCGGACCCCCTGGCGGAGTCGATCGAGATCCGCCTCAGAGGGGGGCTGCTCGAGCCGGACCAGGTAGGTCTTCGGCACCTGGTAGCGCGGGTGTGTAAGGCGGTTGGCCAGCTCGCCGTCGTTCGTCAACAAGATGAGGCCGGTCGAGTCGGCGTCGAGTCGTCCGACCGGATAGAGCCGGCGCGGTGAGTCGACCAGCTCGGTGACCGCCCGGCGTCTGCCCGGCTCGCTTGCGGTCGACACGACCCCCTTCGGCTTGTTCACCGCCCAGACCTCGCGCGGCTCCGCCGCGACCGGCTGGCCGTTCACCTCGACCCCCGATCCATCGTCGACATCGCGCGCCGGGTCGGTGACCACCTCGCCGCCGACCCGCACCCTGCCCGCGGCGATCAGCTCCTCGGCCGCCCGGCGGGAGGCGACGCCGGCGTGAGCGAGGTACTTCGCGAGGCGCACCCCT
>DATFOK010000020.1:0-22865 GCA_035265665.1 Solirubrobacterales bacterium
GAAGTGCGCATCACCGAAGTTCCAGCCGTTGACGATGTTCGAGATCAGCTCTCCCTCGCGGACGTCGTAGCCATCAACGTCGTCCACTGCGTGAGGGAGCAGGGCGTTCAGCGCGCGGCCGTGGGAGTGCATGGCCCGGAAGGCCAGGCCCCGGTTGAGAAGGTAGAGCGCCGTCTCCCGGTCGTATATGTCACCGACCTGCTCCACGATGGTCCGCGCCGGCTTCTTGATGTGCGTGTCGAGCTTCTCCTCCGCCCCGCTTCCCCTGCGGAAGAGCCAGGCGCTGGTCGCCCAGTTGCCCGCGTAGTAGCGCATCGACGGCAGGAAGGAGATCTTGTCCGGTCGGTTTCCTCCAATCAGCGGCAGGAGCAGACAGGGCACCGCCAGCACGGCGATCAGCAGCGGGTCGTCGAGCGTCGAGAGGGACGTGTCCCCGTAGTGCCCGAAGAGGAAGAGGATCCCGAAGATCATGAACAGGTTCCACTCGAGCGGCACTGCGAGCGGGAACATCGACGTGATGTTGAGGTGGAACAGGATCATCCCGACGATCGCGATCGTCCGGATCGTCGGGTTGTCCTGAAAGACGAGCAGCGCCGGCCAGAGGAACTCCTGGACGGTCCCGAAGTGGGCGATCCCGGCGGCCAGCCGCGAGGGCATCATGTCCTCGGGGTAGTCGCGCCAGAGCCGCCGCTTCACCGCCCGCGGGATCAAAGGGGCGTTGCTCATCATCGTCGAGACGACGAAGGGGAAGTGGCTGTTCAGCTTCGAGGACGCCGCGCCCCACCAGATGAAGAGGAAGACGAACTGCCACGCGACGACCCAGTGCTCGACCGGGAACAGCCCGACCACGAGCATCGTGGCGTAGATCTCCGGCCGAGCCCCCAGGAACGAGACCTTGTCGCGCAGGCCGAGCAGGCCCAGCAACACCAGCAGCACCGCGATCCCCGCCGGAGGCAGCTTGCCGGCGGACCCCGCCTCGCCGACTCCGGAGGCGCCCAGCAGGAACAGGCCCGCCGCGATCACCCCCGCGTAGAGAGCGACGTCGAGCGGCGTGCGGGTCGTGCCGCGGGTGAACGGCACCTGCTCCGGCCACGGCGGCAGCCGCACGGTCCCCGGGCGCAGCCAGTAGAGGGCGCCCCCGATCGGCGGGGAGAAGCGGAAGCTGAGCGGCATCGAGCCGGCGCCCAGCCCCAGGATCTCCCAGAGCAGCAGCCAGACGGCCAGCTTCTCGAAGACGATCGGCTCGGTCCACCAATCGCCGAGGTCGAAGATCGACCCGAGCCCGGGCGTCAGCGAGATCACGAAGAGCCCGGCGACGCTGAACAGAATCAGCTTGATGACGTAGACGAGGTAAACGAAAGTCGGCGAGCCGAATCCGTTCGCGCCCCAGTCCTGCACCAGCGGCTTGAGCCGGCTCAGATGCGGCTTCGCCTTCCACTCCTCCAAGTCGAACGGCGGGGGTGCAGGTTCGAGGAATCCCATCGCGTTCGGCGTAACCCTATTCGCTGTTGCGCGGGCTAGTAGGGTCCGCCCGACGCCCGGGGAGGTGACCTTGGCAACGACAAGGCCGCAGATGGCACGGATCGCCGCGGTGGTGGTAGCCGTGGTCGCCGCGGTGCTGCTGCAACCGGCATCCGGTTGGAGCCAGGTGAAGATCTCGCATCAACGGGTCGTCGTGACGGCCAAGGCGGCGCGCGCGGTCATCGAGCGCCACCCGTTCAACCTTCGCATCCAGGACGGCAAGGGGCGGCGCGTGCTGCGTGAGGTCGAAGGCGCCGGAGCGGCGCCCCTGCCCACGCCGCCGACGATCGACCCGATCCCGCCGGGCATGGACAACCCGTCCGCCCCCACGCTCTATGCGCCGCTGGCATTTCTGGTCGGCTCGGAGTCGATCCGGCAATACGACGGCGGCCTCTGGGGTGGAAACCTGATGAGCGGCGAGCGCTCCGGCGTCCAGTACTCGGCGGGCGCGGTACGACGCGCAAAGCGAGTCGGCAAGGGCGTCCGGCTCCTCCTCTCCACAAGCGATCCGAGCGGCCGGGTGCTCCGGGTCCGCGTCACCCCCGTCGGCTGTTGCGCGATCGGTGTGAGGGTCATTCCGCGGCCGAGCGCCGGCGTCGCGATGGTCGGCGACTCGTTCGCATCGACCCCCAGCGAGGCGTTCTTCGGCTTCGGGGGCCGGCACAACGCCCTCGATCAGCACGGCAACACCTTCTCGAGCTTCATCGCCGAAGAGAACCTGGACGGCCTGACCGGGATCGGCGTCGGCGGCGGCGGGACTTCGCTCTTCCCCAACGGGCCGGCCGCCGCCTATTACCCACAGCCGGAGTTCATTTCCTCGCGGCACTACGGCTTTCTGCTCGATCAGCCGCATCTCGCGCGCTTCCAGCTGGACGACCAGCAGCCGACTGCCTGGAATGTGACCTCGTCGGCGGCCCGCCTCCGCTACATCATCGCGCCGGGCGGCGCGCCGCGCGCGATCCGGACCTTGACCGCGATCACCGGCCGTCAGCCGGTCCCGCCGCGGTGGGGCCTCGGCCCAATGCTCGACCGCCTGATCAGGAACTTCGGTGAGACCGAGGCCGACTACGAATCGAATGTGTACGCCGACCTCGACAACATCGCGCGCTACGGGCTGCCGCTGACGGCCTACCGGATCGAGGGTTGGGGCTTCCCAGGCGGCAACGACGGCTTCTTCCTCCACTCCTTCATCAGCGCCGATGACCAGGCCCGGGTGATCGCCACACTTCGAGCTCGCGGAATCCACCCCCTCGTCTACATGAGGCCGTGGATGACCCTCGACTCGGCGGCCGTCGCCAACGGCTGGGTCGCAAAGCACGCCGACGGCTCGCCGTACATGACGACGGGAACGGCCGGCCAGCGGATCGCGCTGCTCGACTTCACCAACCCGTCCGCCGTCAGCTTCTGGAAACAGGAGGTCACCAAGGCGCTCGACCTGGGCGCGGATGGGTTCATGCAGGACTTCGGCGAGGAGGTGCTCTACGGGATGCACTTCCACAACGGCGAGACCGGCGCGACGATGCACAACCGTTACCTCGTCCTCTTTGCGAAGGCGACCCGCGAGGCGATCCGCGCCTACGAACGGAGGCATCCTCGCCGTCGCATCTGGTTCTTCACGCGCGCCGGCTACACGGGGAAACCGGGCTCGGCGGCCTACGAAAACGCGAACTTCCCGGGCGACGAGACCACCGATTGGACGCGCTCCTCAGGCCTTGCCTCCTCGACGCCGGACATGCTGAACCGCGCGATCGGCGGCGCCTACGGGTTCGGCACCGACATCGGGGGCTACTTCGATCTGACCACCCCTCCCACCACGAAGGAGCTCTTCCTGCGCTGGGCCGAGTGGGCCGCGCTCAGTCCGGTCTTTCGCCTCCACGGCGCTGGTCCGACCGGGACCCACACACCGTGGAGCTTCGACGAGGAGACCGTTCAGCTCTACATCCGCCTGTCGCGCCTGCACCTGAAGGCCGTTCCGCTGATCATGCGCCTTTGGCGGAAGGCGCTCCGCACTGGCATCCCTCCGACCCGACCGCTGTGGCTCGCCTATCCGCGCGACCGGACCGCGCGCGCCCAGGATCAGGAATGGCTGCTTGGCCCCGACCTGCTCGTGGCCCCGGTGGTGGAGCAGGGAGCGACCTCGAGAAGCGTCTACTTCCCCGCCGGCTGCTGGCGGAGCCCGGTGACCGGGCAGCGCTACAAGGGCCCGCGCTCCGCGGTGGTCCCGGCCCCACTGACAGAGCTCCCTCGCTTCTTCCGCTGCGGAACGCACCCGCTGAGTCATCGTCCCGGGCCGCGGCGTTAGAGCCGCCGCAACTTCGCCCAGGCGCCCTCGTTATGGTCATCTGATGCCTGTTCCGCTGCGCAGGGGTGCGCTCATCCTCGCCGGGATCGCTTGCCTGGCCCTGCTCGCCCTGCTTGTGCGCGGCGAGCACTCGCGAGCGGCGAGCAGCAAGCCGAACATCATCATGTTCACGACCGACGACCAGACGGTCAGGGATCTGGTCGCCATGCCGGAGACCCAGGCGCTCCTCGGGAGTCAGGGGGCGAATTTCCTGCATGCGTACATCTCGATGGCGCTCTGCTGCCCGTCCAGGGTCACGGTCCAGACCGGGCAGTACGCCCACAACCACCACGTCATGGGCAACACGCCGCCGCAGGGCGGCTATGACCGCTTCAACGACAAGAACGCCCTCCCGGTCTGGCTACAGCAGGCGGGCTATCGGACGGTCCACATCGGCAAGATGCCGAACGGGTTCGGGACCGAGACGCACGAGACCTACGTCCCGCCCGGCTGGGGCCCCTTCAACGGCGGCGCCGGGCGAGGTGAGTTCTACGGCTTCATCAAGCCGGCCTCCGCCTACTTCGGGTTCTCGATGGACGAGAACGGCGTCCTTGCGCAGTACGGCCCCGAGGCCTACCAGACCGACGTCTACTCCGACCTCGCCGTGCAGCGGATGGAGAACCACTTCACCGCCCATCCGAACGACCCGTTGTACATGCAGGTCCAGTTCTTCGCTCCCCACGACCCTGCCGACCCGGCCCCTCGTCATTCCGGGGCGTTCTCCACCGCCTTGCTGCCGATCGATGCGCGCTTCAACGAGAAGAACGTCAAAGACAAGCCTGGCTGGATCAGGGCAATCCGCCGCTTCGGCCCGGGCCTCATCTCAAAGATCCAGAGGCGTTACCAGCGGCGCCTGGAGAGCCTGCTCTCGGTGGACGACGCGATCGAGAGGATCGTCAACGAGCTCTCCGCCAAGGGCCAGCTCGCCAACACGTATCTGATCTTCACCTCCGACAACGGCTTCATGCAGGGCCAGCACCGTCTCCATCAGGGCAAGTTCGCGCCCTATGAGTCCTCGATCCAGGTCCCGCTGCTGATGCGCGGCCCCGGCATCCCGCCCGGCTCACAGCCGCGGGCGCTGGTCTGGAACGGGGACATCACGGCAACCATCCTGAAGATGGCCGACGCCCAGCCGGGCCTCCCGCAGGACGGCCGCTCCCTGCTGCCCTACGCCCGCGATCCCAACCTGCGGACCTACCGGCCGATCCTGATCGAGACCGGGCCGCCGGGCGCGACCAACGAGCCCGGCACCCCGGTGAGCGCTGCGAGCGCCAATCGCGGCGTCCACTTCAGCAAGTACGTGAAGAACCTCGATCAGGACCGCACGGCTCAAATCGCCCGGGCGATCGTGGCGCCACGCTACCGCGCGATCCGGACGGGGCGATACCTGCTGGTCAAGTACTCGGACGGGAGCCGTGAGCTCTATGACCTCAAGAGGGATCCTCTCCAGCTCAAGAACAAGTACAAGGACTCCCGCTACTTCCCCCCGCGGAAGTTCCTTCTGAAGAAGCTCAAGAAGCTCGTGCTCTGCCAGGGCGAGACCTGCAGCCGCGACGTCAAGAAGCCGCCCAAGCCGCTCGCCAAGAAGAAGAAGCGCCCGGGGAAAAAGCCGGCGCCCTCACCCAGACCGTAGATTCCTGGGACATGGCGGCATCGGAGACGCCCCCTCCTCCCTTCGGCGACTACTACCGCGAGATCTACGCCAAGGGGATGCTCGCCGGCGAGCGCCCGACGCTGCCGATGGCCTGGGCAGACCTCGAGCAGCGTGCCCGTGAGTCGCTCGACGAGCGGGCCATCGCCTACATCTTCGGCGGCGCCGGATCAGAGGACACGATGCGCTCCAACCTCGAGGCCTTCCGCCGCTGGCGGATCGTTCCCCGGGTCCTGCGGCAGGACCTCTCCGTGCGCGACCTTTCGGCGGAGCTGCTCGGTACTCGCACGCCGGCCCCCGTCCTGCTCGCCCCGGTCGGCGTGCAGACCCTGCTCCATGACGAGGGGGAGCTCGCCACCGCCAGGGCGGCCGCGGCCGTCGGCCTGCCGCTGATCGCCAGCACGGCATCTGCGACTCCACTGGAGGAGATCGCCGAGGCCAATGGCGACGGGCCGCGCTGGTACCAGCTCTACTGGCCGAACGACGACGAGCTAGCCGCAAGCCTGATCAGGCGGGCCGAGGCCGCGGGCTACTCCGCGATCGTCCTCACCGTCGACAACTACGTCCCGGGCTGGAAGCCGCGCGACCTTCAGCAGGCCTATCTCCCGTTCCTCGAGGGAATCGGCATCGCCCAGTACCTCTCCGATCCGGTCTTTCGGTCGCAGCTCGAGAAGTCACCGGAGGAGGACATCGGGGCGGCGGTCGGGCACTTCCTCGGCGTCTTCGCGAACCCCGGGCTCACCTGGGAGCGCCTGGAGTGGCTGCGCGGCACGACCTCCCTGCCGATCGTCCTCAAGGGCATCCTTCATCCGGACGACGCACGTGAGGCACGCGAGCGCGGCGTCGACGGGATCGTCGTCTCCAACCACGGCGGCCGTCAGATCGATGGCGCGATCGCCTCACTCGACGCACTGCCTCCGATCCTCGACGCGGTCGGCGACGGGATGGCCGTCCTGCTGGACAGCGGGATTCGCTCCGGGGCAGACGCCTTCAAGGCCCTGGCGCTGGGGGCCGACGCCGTGCTCGTCGGCCGCCCCTACCTCTGGGGGCTCGCGCTCGACGGGCAGAACGGCGTCGAAACGGTGCTGCGCTGCCTGCTCGCCGAGCTCGACCTGACCATGACGCTGAGCGGGTTCACCCGCGCGAGTGAGATCGACGACGGGGTCCTCAGGCAGTTGTAAGCGGCCGGTCGCCGCTCGTCGCGGTGGCGCGCATCGTGACCGTGCAGCCGCCCGCGTTGCACACCTCCACCGCCTCGCAGAGCAGGCGGGTGAGCCACAGCCCCCTGCCACCGAGGCTGTCCGCCGGGGGCGGCAGCTGGCCCGCAAGCGCGTCCCGGATCCCGTCGCCGGCATCGGTCACATCGACGATGATCTCGCCGTCGCTGCGCCAGGCCCGCAGAGTGGTGGGCGGGCGCCCGTGGATCACCGCGTTAGTGGCGATCTCGTTGGCCGCCAGGACGATCTCTTCCGTACGCGATCCGGTCATCCCGGCATCGAGTGCGAATGACCCGATCAAGCGCCGCACCGCCGGCAGGTCCTCGAGCTCGTACTGCAGCTCCATCGAGGGCGGTCGCCGCTGGGCCTGCACGGTCGAGTCGAGCCGCCCGCAGAAATCGAGCGGGTTCACGTACGAGTCGCTCGGGGAGCTGCGGCCGCCGCGCACGATCTCCGGATGGGTGGCGCGCGCGTGACCCAAAACCTCCTCGGGAAGCGCAGTGGCGTCATACGGGCACATGCAGGTCACCGGCAGGCTCGCGAACGCGACGTTGATCACCGCCTCGTGGCGGGCCCAGTCGCGCACTCGGGCCTCGTTCCCGACCGGCCATGGGGGCTCACCCATCAGGCGAGCCCCGCAGCCACCCGCAGACCGCTCGGATGCCCAGCTGGCGAACTTCTCGCGTGTGCGGGCGGAGGTCTCGTACCAATCCGCGACCGGGTGGATCGTCAGCCCGTCGGGCGTGCCCCCGAGAGCCGCGCGCAGGTTCTCGATGTGGCGGTCGTCCACGGCGACAAGCGTCGGCTCCTTCGTGTCCAGGCCCTCCTCCACGAACGGCAGCGCGACGTCCATGAACTCCTCATCCGAGCCATAAATCATGGCTTGATGGACAAATTCATGGCTGGGGACGGACGCTTCCCCATGCGAGTGCATCGTGATTCCTCTACCCGCTCCATCTCGCTTTGACGCTTGGTGATGCGCATCCCGCTTGCGCTTGGATCACTCAACCGCTCCTCCCGGCCGAAAGCCGTGTTAACCCAGCGATGCCGAAGGGAAGAGGCGCCCCGCGGGTCCTGCTGATCGCGTCGCTGCTCGTGCTCGGCCTGGTTGCCGTGCCCACGCCGGCCCACGCCGGGACGAAGGCGATCGGGATCGACGTATCGCGCTTTCAGGGCGTCATCGACTGGCCCACCGTTGCGGGGTCCGGAATCAGGTTCGTTTTCGTCCAGGCGAGCCGGGGCAACGGGACGGATTGCACGGTCAGGCCGGGCCAGTGCGGGCCCGACCCGTACTTCGCGGCGAACCGGCTGGCGGCGGCGTCCGTCGGAATCCGCGTCGGCGCGTACCACCGCGCCTTCGCCAACGGCGCGACGGCCACCGACGCCCGAGCCGACGCCCTCGTCGAGGCGAACATCTTCATCGCGGCCGTGGGCTCGCTGCAGCGCGGCGAGCTGATCCCGGTGATCGATGCGGAGACTCCATTCACCGGCATGACCTCGACCAGCCTGCGGACCTGGATCCGGGTCTTCGTCAAGCGCGTCACCAAGAAGCTCGGCCGCAAGCCGATGATCTATACGAACGCCTCGAGCTGGTTGGCGACGGGCAACACGACCGAGTTCGCGAAGGCCAAGTACCCGCTCTGGGTCGCCGAATGGGGCGTCTCCCGCCCGACCGTGCCGGCAAACAACTGGGCGGCCCGCGGCTACTGGGTCTGGCAGTACACGAGCTCGGGCAGCGTCCCCGGGATCTCCGGGCGGGTCGACATGGACCGCCTGGGCAAGAAGCTCGGCAAGATCATCGTCCGCTGAGGAGGCGGCTCTCAGGCCCAGGATGGACCGCCTGCCCGGGTTTCAGCTAGACGAATCGGGAATGCTCGCCTTGATGAAGCGGAACGAGGCTCTGCGCCAGCTCTCCCGCGATCACCATCGCGCCCTCGAGGTGGCGCTCAAGCTGCGGCGGGCAACCGATGCGGACGTCCAGCAGGCGGCCGAGGAGTTTCTGGGGTTCTGGCGTGAGCATGGCGCGATCCACTTCCGCGTCGAGGAGGACGTGCTGCTTCCCGGCGCCGCCACCCGCGTCGACCCGACGGATCCCGCCGTCGTCCGGGTGCTCACCGACCACGTCGAGATCCGGCGCAGGGCCGGCGAACTCGGAGACGGAGCGGACGCCGGCTCTGCCCAGCTCAACGCTCTCGGGGAGATCCTGAGCGAGCACGTGCGCCACGAGGAGCGGGTCCTCTTCCCGATGATCGAGGACGCCCTCTCGGAGGACGAACTCGAGGCGCTCGCTCAGCGGATCGACGAGGCCGAGCGCTCGGGCTGAGGCGGAGCCGGCGCCGCACCGCTGCGCTCGCCCTCGGGCCAAGGAAACCCGCTCGGCGCCGAGCGAAGATCGGCGACGAGGTACAGGGCGACCGTTGTATTGACGAGAAGCGCCCCACCGATTACCGCAACGTCTGCTGCTTCGTGATGGAGTGCCACTCCGGCGCCGATCACGAGGATGCCAAAGCAGGCGATCGCCACGGCGATCACCCGGTGGAAGCGCCCGGCCTCGGAGTGCGGCCAGGGGTCGAGCATCCGGGTGACCTCGCGGCCGGTCTCGGAGTCGGTGCAGTCGCCCTTCCGGGGGCAGGCGTTACAGACGTGTGCTCGGGCGCGGTAGCGGGCGATGCGGTGCTGCATGTCGGTCTCGATCCGGTGCAGGCGCTCACCCTCGGGGCACTCCCAGGCGTCGAGGTGGGCCTGGTAGGTGAAGCCGCCGGTTTGGTAGAGCTCGGCACGGCGGTGCGAGTGGCGGGCGAGCGCGTCGATTCCGAGCGCAACGATCGCCAGGAAGACCCCGTAGCCGGCTGCGAACAGGCTCTCGGCAGCGACGCCGCTCACCTCGGCGCCCCCACCGGTTCCTTCGGCTCCGTCACCTCGGTGAAGAGCAGCTCCTCGGGCTCCTCGATCACCTCGCGCTTCACCGTGTAGCGCACGCCGAGGTAGGTGAGGTAGAGCACCGGCAGGACCCCGATCGCGATGAAGTAGAGGTCGCCCGGCAGCCGGAGCCACTCGATCACCGTGTTCGTGTTCGTCGAGAGGTAGTCGAGCGAGCGGGCATCCCAGTAGCCGACGTTGACCGACTCGTACAGCTGCCGGATCCCGAGCGGGAAGAGGGTCGCGAACGCCATCCAGGCGAGCCCGATGTTGAGCCCGAAGAAGCTCATCTTCGCCGCCCGGTCCTTCCAGCGCTCTTCAGGGATCAGGTAGCGCAGGCAGAACAGAGCCAACCCGACGGCGAGCATCCCGTAGACCCCCATCATCGAGGTGTGCCCGTGGTTGGCGGTGAGCGCCGTGCCGATCTCATAGTAGGAGACGATCGGCAGGTTGATAAGGAAGCCGAAGATCCCGGCTCCAAGGAAGTTCCAGAAGCCGACCGCGACCAAGAACATGACCGCCCAGCGGTGGGGGAACGGCGTGGCCGACTTCTGCTCCTGGCGTGCACCGAGCTGAAGGAAGCTCCAGGCCTCCACGGTCAGAAAGGTGAGGGGCATCACCTCGAGCGCCGAGAAGAAGGCGCCGAGCGCCATGTTCTCCGCGGGTGCGCCGGAGAAGTAGAGGTGGTGCATCGTCCCGATCACGCCGCCAACCGAGTAGAGGACGATGTCGAGCAGCACCACCGCTAGCGCAACCCGCTCGCGGACGACGCCGAGCAGCACGAAGATGTAGGCGACCATGCAGGTCGTGAAGAGCTCGAGGAAATCCTCGACCCAGAGGTGGACGACCCAGAAGCGCCAGAAGTCGGTGATCGTGAAGCTGTCTCCGGCTCGGGCGAGCAGGCCGACTGCGTAGAAGGCGGGGATCGCGAGCGCGGCAAGGAAGAAGAGCCAGGGCATGTTGCCGACCCGCTCCCTGTTGAGGCGCCCGCGGAGACCGCGGAAGAGGATCACGATCCAGACCACCAGTCCGATCACCAGCAGGACCTGCCAGAAGCGGCCGAGGTCGAGGTACTCGAATCCCTGCAGCCCGAAGATCGAGCCCGAGAACCAGTCATGGACGCCGGCCAGCTCCCCGAACATGCTGCCGAAGACCACCACCGCGAGGGCGCCGAGCAACGCATAGGCGAGCGGCGCCTGTCCGCGCGGTTCTCGCCCGGCGATCATCGGGGCGAGGAAGATCCCGGCGGCCACGAACGAGGTGGCGACGAAGAAGATCGCCAGCTGCACGTGCCAGGTGCGGACCAGGTTGAACGGCAGCACCTGGGCGATGTCGATTCCGAAGAAGCCCTCGAGATCGGCCCGGTAGTGCTGCGCCAGCCCCCCGACCAGCGTCTGAAGCAGGAAGAGCAGCGCCATGACGAAGAAGAACCAGGCGGTCGCCCGCTGGGCCGGGGTGAGGGCGACGTCGCCCGGCGAGCGGAAGCTGAGCGTCGCCTGGTCTCGGCCCTGCCAGCCCAGCCGCCAGCGGCCGAAGGCAGCGAAGAGGATCCCGATTCCGCCCAGCAGGGCGATCAGCGAGATCACCGACCAGACGATCACGTTGGCGCTGGGCTCGTTGGCGACTTGGTCCTCGGGCGGCCAGTTGTTCGTGTAGGAGTAGTTGTGACCGGGCCTGCGCGCCGACGCGGCCCAGGCCGACCAGGCGAAGAACGCGGTCAGGTCGTGGATCCTCTGCGGGTCCTTGATCACCTCACGGCGCAGCCCGAATCGGGTCGTGTCGCTCCCGAGCATGCTCCGGTAGTGGCGTTGCAGCGCGTCGAAGGCGGTCGCCTGCTGCGCCGTGTACGGAAGGGTCTTCGTCTCCTCGTCGTAGCGGTTGACCTGGAACTGGTCGATCGTCTGCTGGCGGGCGGCGTCGGAGCGGTCGCCACCCAGCTGCTGGCGGACGGAGTCCGAGGCGCGGTGCAGGTAGTCGGCGGTGAAGTCCGGGCCGAGGTAGGCGCCGTGGCCGAAGATCGAGCCGTACTCCATGAGGCCGCGGTTGAGGAAGGCCTTCTGTCCCTCACGGACGTCGTCGCCGGTGAAGACGACCCGGCCGATCGGGTCAACGACGCGATCAGGGATCGGCGGATCGGACTTGTACGTCCGGTAGGCGAGCAGGCCCAGGACGAAGAACCCGAGCAGGAAGACCAGCGCCGCGACCTGGAACCAGGTCTTGGAGATCAGCAGCTCGCGCTTGCCCGGCGGCTGCTCGCCCGCGGGCATGCCCACGCTCTCCTCTTTGCGTCTGCGAATGGCCAACGATCAGGACGATTGATCGCGTCGAGACGGCGGCGCGGATCCTATGCGCGGCGGCTATCCGGTTTCAAGTGTCCGGCGTTCTTTCAGCGGACCAGCCGTGATCTCCCTGGTATGCCGCGAGTATCTCGGCGCTCCCGCATGCGGGGGCGCGAAGGAACTCCGTGTTGACCGTCTCCAGGAGCCGGCTGATCGCCCGGCGGAGCATCTCCGCCTGGAATCGCAGCTCCGCCGGGGTTTCCGCCTCGGAGCAGTCATCGACCACCTCGATCAGACCAGGAAGGACGGCTGGAATCGCGTGTCTCCGCTGGCGGGGGTGGAAGTAGTAGGCGATCGGCGAGTGGGCGAGGTCGTCGCGGACCGTGATCAACCGCGAGGTGATGTCGGAGAGGGTCGCGGCCGCTGCCTGTGGCGCCATCTGACTCAACCTGACGTCCGCCTCGCGCTCGGTCTCGCTCAGCAGGGCGATCTCATCGGAGAGCGTTCGCGAGTCCGAGAGGACCCGATAGAGGATGAGGATCCAGGAGATGCTCGCGGTCAGGAGTCCAAGCCCGATCAGCGTCTCGAGCGGGCCGAGGTAGCGGAGCCCGGTCGCCGCGGGGACGATGTCCCCGTATCCGAGGCTGGTCAGGTTGACCATCGACAGGTAGAGGGCGTCGCCGATCCCACCATCTCGGCCTGCGCCCTCGGCGACCACGTAGTCGTTGGGGAAATGCGGCCAAAGCATGACCGCGAAGCCGAGGATGACGAGCGTGCTCCACGCCAAGATCACCGCGAAGAAGCTGACCGGTCCGGCGAACGACAGCACACGGTGATTCGCTCCCGCCACCCGTCGCGTCACGCGCCAGATCGCACGGATCAGCCGTTCGCTGACGATCCCCCGACCGTGGGGGTGAAAAAGGGTGTCGAAGATGTCGCGGAGGGCGACGAGCACCAAGGCCGCACCACCGACAATCGCCAGGACCTCCCACATCGTGCAGACGCTATAAGCAGGGCCGGGCGCGCATAGAGTCGGGCGCATGGATGCGGGACTGGCCGTCGCGGTTGCCCTGGCGATCGGCTTCTCAGTCACGAACGGGCTCCATGACGCGTCGAACGCGATCGCGACACTGGTGGCCACGCGCGGGGCGCGCCCCGGGCAGGCGATCGTCCTCGCCACGGTCTTCAACCTGCTTGGCCCCTTCCTTGTCGGCGCGGCCGTCGCCGACACGATCGGCGGGATCGTCACCGTCACGCCGGCCGAGACCACCGAGGTGATCGGTTGCGGCCTGGCCGCCGCAGTCGCCTGGAACCTGATCACCTGGTGGCTGGGCCTCCCGTCCAGCTCCGGGCACGCGCTCGTCGGCGGCCTCGTCGGTGCCGCGCTGGTCGAGGGCGGCCTCGACGCCATCCAGTGGGGCGGCATCGAGTCGGGTCACCCGGTGGGGGTGTTCGGGACCCTGATCGCCCTGGCGATCTCGCCGGTGCTCGGCGGGTTTGCGGCGCTCGCTGTTATTCGCACCCTGAGGTGGCTGCTGCGACGCGCGACTCGGGCCTGGCGCGGATCGGTCACCGCCGGGCAATGGGCGATGTCGTCCGCGCTCGCCTTCAGCCACGGCGCCAACGATGCGCAGAAGGCGGTCGGCGTGGTGGCGGCGCTCCTGCTCGGCTCGGGAGAGATCAACTCGCTCTCGGCGCCGACCTGGGCGACGCTCGCCTGCGCGCTCGGGCTCACTCTCGGCACGGCGCTCGGCGGATGGAGGATCATCAGGACCGTGGGACGGCGCATCTACCGCCTCCAGCCGGTCGAGGGCCTGGCCAGCCAGAGCTCGTCGGCCGCGGTGATCTTCGGAGCGTCGCTCCTCGGGGCGCCGACCTCGACGACGCAGGTCGTCGCCTCATCGGTGGTCGGTATCGGTGGCGGCCGACGGCGACTCCGGCACGTGAACTGGGCCGTGGTGCGGAACATGGGGCTGGCATGGCTGATCACAATCCCGGTTTGCGCGGCGCTGGCGGGCGCCGCACTGGCGACCTGGCGAGGCGTCACGTGAGAAAGCGGCGCTGGTTCCTGCCCGAGACGCCGGACCTGGTCGGGCAGCTGCGCGCTCAGGCAGAGATCACCCGTGAGGGACTCGAGTGCTTCGCCGCCTGGGCCGCGGGAGACGAACAGGCGGGCGACGCCCTGCCTGAGATCGAGGAGCGCGGCGATGCTGCGAAGCGTGGCCTACTCGACCAGCTTCGGGACACGTTCGTGACCCCCATTGCGCCCGAGGACCTATTCGCACTCTCGCGTGGCCTCGACTGGATCCTCAACTACGCGCGGGATCTCGCCAGCGAGGCCAGGGCGATGGGCAATCCACCCGATGCGCGGCTGGCGGAGATGGCAGGGCTCCTGCGGGAAGCCGTGGGACACATCTGCGAGGCGATCGAGCAACTCGGCTCGGGCGGCGCAGCGGCGAGCGCCGCGGCCGATGAGGCGATACGGGCTGAGCGACGGCTCGAGCACGCCTACTACCGGGGAATGGCGGAGCTTCTCGCGGTTGATGCCCGGAAGGAACGAATCTCGAGCAGAGAGCTCTACCGGCGCTGCGCGCGAATCGGGGATGAGGTAATCGATGTCGCGGAGCGGATCATTTACGCAGTCGTCAAGGAGAGCTGAGGTGCTTAGTCTTCAAATCATCGTGTTGCGCCCGACTCCTTCCAGCCAGGGCTGACCATGAGCGAACCGGCTCACGGCGCGACGGGGGTTATCGACCGCTCTGGGCTGGACGGCCTGATTCGCGCTCTGGCCGACGGCGGCTACACGGTGATCGGTCCGCGCGTCCGCGACGGCGCGATCGTCTACGAGGAGATCTCCTCCGTCGCCGACCTTCCGGAGGGCCTGACCGACGAGCAGGAAGGTGGCACTTACCGGCTCCACGAGCGCGACGACGATGCCCTCTTCGGCTTCAACAACGGGCCGAACTCCTGGAAGCACCATCTCTTCCCACCCAACCTGACTCTCTGGAAGGCGAAGCGCGCGGAGGACGGGGGGATCTCCTACGAGGAGCAGGAGGAGGAGCACCCGCGCTATGCCTTCCTCGGCGTTCGCTCCTGCGACCTGGCCGCGATCGCCGTCCAGGACAGGGTCTTCATCGGCGACTCGTACACGGACGCCGACTACGAGGCGCGCCGGCGAGACGCGTTCATCGTCGTTGTCAACTGCTCGAAGGCGGGTAACACCTGCTTCTGCGTCTCGATGGACACCGGGCCTCGCGCCGAGTCCGGCTACGACCTGGCGCTGACCGAGCTGCTCGATGGCGAACACCGCTTCCTTATCGAGGCCGGGTCGGAGCGCGGCCACGAGTTGCTCGCGGAGATCGGAGCCGGCGAGGCGCGAGAGGAGGATCGCTCGGCCGCGGTCGCCGTGTCCGAGGAGTGCGCCTCCCAGATGGGCCGCGAGCTCGACACCGACGGGATCAAGGAGCTGCTCTACCGCAACATGGAGCACCCGCGCTGGGACGAGGTCTCCGAGCGCTGCCTCACCTGCGGCAACTGCACGCTGGTCTGCCCAACCTGCTTCTGCCACACGGTCGAGGACACCAGCGACCTGGCGGGCACCGAGGCCGAGCGGACCCGCCACTGGGACTCCTGCTTCACGCTCGATCACTCCTACATCCACGGCGGCAGCGTCCGGAACTCGCCGCCCTCGCGCTACCGCCAGTGGATGACCCACAAGCTCGCCACCTGGATCGACCAGTTCGGGACCTCCGGTTGCGTGGGCTGCGGCCGTTGCATCACCTGGTGCCCGGTGGCGATCGACATCACCGAGGAGGCCGCCGCAATCCGGGCCACGGACCTCGGCCCGGCGCCGGGCGGCGAGGAGAGGGGAATCAGTGCAGACCATTGAGCAGCTGCTTGCCGTGGCGAAGGCGTTTAGCGGGATGTCGGTCGAGCACCTCGAGCTGATCGCCGGCTGCGCCCAGAACAAGACGTTCGAGGACGGCGAGTACCTGATGCGCGAGGGCGATCCGGCGGACAGCTTCTACGTCGTGCGGCTCGGCCGGGTGGCGCTCGAGATCTTCGTACCGCAGAGGGGCGGGGTGGTCCTCGAAACCGTCGAGGACGGCGACCTGGTCGGCTGGTCGTGGCTCACGCCGCCTTTCAAGGTCCATCTCGACGCGCGCGCCGTCGGCTCGGTCCACGTCGTCGCCTTCGACGCTGCCTGCCTTCGCGGGAAGGCCGACGAGGACCCGGTGCTCGGCTACGAGCTGATGCGCCGCTTCATCCCGGTGCTCGTCGAGCGACTGCAGGCGACCCGGGTCCGGATGCTCGACGTCTATGGAGGGGTGGCGGGCTGATGGCCGCCGACCCGATGCTGCCGGCCTCCTACGTGGTGGCCGACAAGCGCCAGGACCTGACGGACACCTGGACGCTCGAGCTGGAGCCGGCGGGCAGCGACGGCGTCGGTGCCTTTGGACCCGGTCAGTTCTCGATGCTCTACGCCTTCGGCGCCGGAGAAGTGCCGATCTCGGTGAGCGGCGGAGGGGAGGCAGGCGGTCGCGTCGGCCAGACGATCCGCGCGGTGGGAGCGGCCACGCGGGCGCTCTGCGAGCTCGAGCCGGGCCAGCAGGCCGGGCTGCGGGGGCCCTTCGGCAACACCTGGCCGCTCGCGGAGGCGGAGGGCGGCGACGTGGTCGTGGTCTGTGGCGGCATCGGCCTCGCCCCACTTCGGCTCGCCCTCAATCACCTGGTCGCGAACCGGGACTCCTACCGGGCGGTCTCCCTGCTCTACGGCGCCCGCACTCCTGACGAGATGCTCTACCCGAGCGAGCTGCGGCGCTGGCGGGAGGCGGGGATCAGCGTCGCCACCGCCGTCGACAGCGCGCCGGGCGACTTCGAGGGGCGGGTTGGTCTGGTCACGACCCTGATTCCGGGCGCCGGCTTCGAGGGCCCCCGGACCACTGCGATGGTCTGCGGGCCGGAGGTGATGATGCGCTTCGTCTCCACGGCGCTCCAGGAGCGCGGCGTGCCACTGGACAGCATCTACGTCTCCCTGGAGCGGAACATGAAGTGCGCGATCGGCCACTGCGGCCACTGTCAGCTCGCCCACCGCTTCGTCTGCAAGGACGGCCCGGTCTTCCCGGTCGGACGGATCGGCACCCTGCTCGGGGTGAGAGAGCTGTGAATGACGAGCGCCCCAAGCTGGCGGTCTGGAAGTTCGCCTCCTGTGACGGCTGCCAGCTCTCCCTGCTGGACTTCGAGCGCGAGCTGGTCTCGCTGCCCGACGAGATCGAGGTCGCCTACTTCCTGGAGGCGACCCGCAGCGAGGTGGAGGGCCCCTACGACCTCTCGCTGGTCGAGGGCTCGATCACCACTCCCCACGACGCCGAGCGGATCAGAGAGGTGCGGGCGAAGTCGCGCCGCCTGGTCACGATCGGCGCCTGCGCGACCTCGGGCGGCATCCAGGCGCTGCGGAACTTCGCTGACGTGGAGGACTTCATGTCCGTCGTCTACGCCTCGCCGGAATACATCTCGACGCTCGAGACCTCGACCCCGATCTCGGCCAACGTCCACGTCGACTTCGAGCTGCAGGGCTGCCCGGTCAACCGCCACCAGCTGCTCGAGGTGATCAGCGCCTTCCTCAACGAGCGCAAGCCGGCGATCGCCAGCCACTCCGTCTGCGTCGAGTGCAAGCGGGCCGGGAACGTCTGCGTGATGGTCGCCCACGGCACCCCCTGCCTGGGCCCGGTCACCCACGCGGGCTGCGGCGCCCTCTGCCCGAGCTATGACCGCGGCTGCTACGGCTGCTTCGGCCCGATGGAGTCGCCGAACGCACCCTCGCTCTCGGGCTGGTTCGAGGGCCTGGGCATGGACGAGGTCGACGTGATCCGCGTCTATCGCACCTTCCACACCGCGCGCGAGCCCTTCCAGACCGAGTCGGAGAAGCTCGGCGGGGAGCCGGGGCCGAGGGTCGGCCCGCAGGTCTCGGACCCGGAGGGCGCGACGCACCCAGAGATCGAGAGGCGAGGTCCCAGTGGAGTCCAGTAACGGCCAGACGCGCACGATCCGCACCGAGGCGCTGGCCCGGGTCGAGGGCGAGGGGGCGATGCAGGTGCGGATCCGCGACGGCGAGGTCGAGAACGTCGAGCTGCAGATCTACGAGCCGCCGCGCTTCTTCGAGGCCTTCATGCGCGGCCGCTCGTTCACCGAGGCGCCGGACATCACCGCGCGGATCTGCGGCATCTGCCCGGTCGCCTACATGACCAGTGCCTTCAACGCGATGGAGGACGCGCTCCGGGTTGAGGTTTCGGAGGGGATCCGCGTCCTCCGCCGGTTGATGTATTGCGGCGAGTGGATCGAGTCGCACGCGCTCCACGTCTTCCTGCTCCACGCCCCGGACTTCCTCGGCTTCGAATCGGCCTGGGCGATGGCCCGCGACCACCGCGAGGTCGTCGAGGGCGGTCTGAAGATCAAGGCGACCGGAAACGACCTCCTGCGGGCGATCGGCGGCCGCGCGATCCACCCGATCAACGTCAGGGTCGGCGGCTTCTACAAGGCGCCGAGCCGGGCCGACCTCGAGGCGCTCGTCCCGGCTCTCGAGGAGGCGCGCGAGCTGGCGCGCCGGTCGGTCTCCTGGGTCGCCGGCCTCGACTTCCCGGACTTCGAGCAGGACTACGAGTTCTGTGCCCTGCGCCATCCCGACCACTACGCGATCGAGGACGGGCGGCTCGTCTCGAGCTCCGGCCTGGACATCGGGCCCGGCGAGTACGAGGAGCACTTCACCGAGATGCAGGTGCCGCACTCGACCGCGCTCCAGTCGCGGATGACGGACGGCGGCACCTACTTCCTCGGCCCGATGGCGCGCTACTCGCTCAACTCGGCGCAGCTCTCGGACCTGGCGCGCGAGGCCGCGGCGGAGGCGGGGGTCGGGGAGGAGTGCCGCAACCCGTTCAAGTCGATCGTGGTGCGGGCGGTGGAGATCCTCTACGCCTTCGACGAGGCGCTCCGGCTGATCGACGGCTACGAGCCGCCGGACCCGCCGGCGATAGAAATGGAGCCGAGGGCCGCGGTGGGCACCGGCTGGAGCGAGGCGCCGCGGGGCATGCTCTGGCATCGCTACCGCCTGGAGGACGACGGCTCGATCGCCGAGGCGCGGATCGTCCCACCGACCTCCCAGAACCAGGCCCGGATCGAGCAGGACCTGCTCGAGTTCGTCCGCCCGCGGGTCGAGCTGACCGACGAGCGCCTCCAGTGGGAGTGCGAGCAGGCGATCCGCAACTACGACCCCTGCATCTCCTGCTCCACCCATTTCCTCAAGCTGGACGTGGATCGCGCGTGAGCGCGCGGGCTGGCCGAGGCTGAGCGGTGCCGCGCACCTTCGTTCACCGCGAGTTCCGGCCGACGGACCCGGCCTTCCTTCACGACGAGCGCCAGTTCCTGGAGCGCCAGTGGGGCGTCTTGCACGTGATGGAGCGCGAGCGGGAACATCTCAGCCGTGACATCGAGCATGCGAGAGCGATGGCGGCGGGTGCCGGGATCACGATCGACCGGGAGGTCGAGCAGGTGGTCGAGAGGGAGGAGAAGAAGCTGCTCTCACTGATCGGCATCGGCAACCGCTTCCGCCGCGATGACGCCGCCGGCCTCGAGGTGGTGCGTCGGCTTCGGCTCGCGCACCCGCCGGGCGTGATTCTGATCGAGCAGGAGGGTGAGCCGGCCTCGTTGATCGAGTCCTGGAGCACCGCCGACGAGGCGCTCGTGGTCGACGGGATCAGCTCCGGCTCGGCCCCGGGCAGGCTCCACCGCTTTGACTGCACCCACGCTGGACTCCCGGCGGAGATCTTCAACCCGTCCACCCACGCGATGGGCCTGCCCGAAGCGATCGAGCTCGCCCGCGAGCTCGACAGGCTTCCCGGTCGGCTGGTCGTCTACGGGATCGAGGGCGAGAGCTTCGAGGCGGGCGAGGGCCTCTCGGAGCCGGTTCAGAAGACCGTGGAAAAGCTGGTGATGGATCTCTACCACGAGCTCAGCGGGGCGAGCTGATGCACGAGCTCGCCGTCGCCCAGGCGATCATCGCCGCGGCCGAGCGCCACGCCGAGGGCCGGCCGGTCGCGGTCGTCCGGGTGCGGGTCGGACGTCTGCGCCAGGTCGTGCCCGAGTACCTGGGCTTCTACTTCGGGGTGGCCTCGAGGGAGACGCCCTGCGAGGGCGCCGACCTCGCGTGGGAGCGGGTCGACTCGCGGCTCGCCTGCAGCGAGTGCGGCGCCGAGTGGGACCCTGCTCCGCCGCCAGCCCGCAGCGGCGACGAGCTGGTCGTTCGCTTCCGCTGCCCGGCCTGCGAGTCGGCCGACCACCGCGTTGTCAGCGGCGACGAGCTGGTGGTCGAGTCGATTGACGTCACCGAGCCCGCCGTGGGAGCCTCCTGACGATGCAAATCGCCTTCCTGCTCCTGACGGACTACAGCGAGTCGCTGAACGGCAAGCTCTACACGCTCGGTGCCGGCTGGAACGTCCTGAACTTTCCGGAGCTCCCGCAGGAGTGGCGATTCAGTGTCGGTATGGGGATTGATGTCCCCTGGGACGAGACCAACCGCCGTCACAGCATCCAGCTGGTGATTCAGGATCCAGATGGCTATGAACTTGGCGACGAGCTATCCATGGAGGTCGAGGCTGGGAGGCCACCGGGGCTACCGCCCGGTCAGGAACAGCGTCTGGTGATCGCGATCAACGTCGGGGCGACGTTCGAAACTTCGGGACCCCACGCGATTGTTGTCCGGGACGGTGACGAGGAACTCGAGAGGGCGCGCTTCTACCTCGCTCAGGTGTCCGACGACGCCCTCCAGTTCGGTGGCCCTGACGTCGTGCGAGGCTCCTGACATGCACCAGACCACTGTCCGCGTAGCCGAGGGCGCGCTCGACGCCAACCAGACGATTGCCGAGGCGAACCGCGCCGACTTCGATGCCGCAGGCGTCACCGTCATCAACCTGATGAGCGCGCCCGGCGCCGGCAAGACCACGCTGCTCGAGCGAGCGCTCGAGGGCGGTACCGGCGACGTCCGGGTAGGCGTGCTGGAGGGCGACGTCCGCGGCAGCCTCGACGCCGACCGGCTCTCCCACCTTCACGTCCCGGTCACACAGATCAACACCGACCCGGCCTTCGGCGGCGAGTGCCACCTCGACGCCAACATGGTCCGCGCGGCGCTCCCTCAGGTCCCACTGGAGGAGCTCGACTTGCTCGTGATCGAGAACGTCGGCAATCTCGTCTGCCCGGCCGAGTTCACGGTCGGCGAACACCACCGCTGGATGATCTCCAGCGTCACCGAGGGCGACGACAAGCCCCTCAAGTACCCCCTGATGTTCCGCACCTGCTCCCTGGTCGTCATCAACAAGATCGACCTCCTCCCGCTCGTCGACTTCTCAATGGACCGCTTCCTCGACAACCTCGACCAGGTGAATCCCTCGGCGCGGACCCTTAGGGTCAGCGCGGGGACCGGTGAGGAGATGGGCTCCTGGCGGGATCTGATTCTCGGATCGGCCTGACGGTCGTCTCGCTGGTCGTCACCCGGGCTGCGATCCCTACATCGGCGCCGAGGCTTGTGACGGCGCGCCCAGCGACGTCTCGCCGATCTGGAACCCCGAGTTCTTCGGGGACGCGATTGTCGTCAACGGCCGCAGCTGGCCCTTCCTCGAGGTGGAGCAGCGCCGCTATCGCTTCCGATTCCTGAACGGCAGCAACGGTCGCTTCCTGATCCTCAAGTTCGACAACGACCTTCCCTTCTGGCAGATCGGGACGGAAGGCGGTTTCCTTCCCGAGCCGGTGCGGCTCGAGCAGCTGTTGATGGGGCCCGCCGAGCGGGCTGACGTGATCGTGGACTTCACCACGATCCCGACAGGAACCGAGATCATCCTGCTCAACCTCGGTCCGGATGAGCCCTTCGGCGGCGGGACGCCGGGAGAGGACTTCGAGCCGGCGAACCCGGCCACGACCGGTCAGGTGATGCAGCTGCGAGTTACGCCGAGTCGGCATCGCGACACCAGCCTGCCACCCGAGCGGTTGCGGCTGCCCAAGCTCCGGCCGCTGGGCGGCGAGAGCATCACCCGCCAGGTCTCGCTGAACGAGGCGGACTCTGCGACGGTGAGGACGACCGGCGAGCCTCCCGTGTTCGACTGCGACTTCGGCGAGGTCTTCGGCCCCGTGGAGGCGAGGCTGGGGACGATGAACGGAGCGCCGAACCCCCTCGGTTGGGCGGACGAGATCACCGAGAACCCGGCGGTAGGGGCGACTGAGGTCTGGGAGATGCACAACTTCACAGAGGACGCCCACCCGATCCACATCCACGAGGTTCAGTTCCAGGTCGTCAACCGGGAGCCCTTCGACGGTGCTCCCTACGGACCCGAGGCTTGGGAGACGGGCTTCAAGGACACCGTGATCGCTTACCACGGAGAGATCACCCGCGTCAAGGCCACCTTCAAGGTCCCCGGGCCCTTCGTGTGGCACTGCCACCTCGTCGAGCACGAGGACAATGAGATGATGCGGCCCTACTTCATCGGGCCGATGCCGTAGCGTCTCAGCAGATCCTTGGCAGGGGATCGCCCGCGAGCATGTCCACGACCCGCGAGCCGCCGAAGGCGGTCTCCAGGACGACCAGGCCGGGTGGGTCCGGGGTGACCTCCGCGATGATCGCCGCCTCGCGGCCGAGGGGGTGGGAGCGGAGGACGGCGAGGGCGGCGTTGGCTGAGTCGGGGGCGACGATCGCGATCAGCTTGCCCTCGTTGGCGACGTAGATCGGGTCGATGCCGAGGATCTCGCAGGCGCCGGTGACCTCGGGGCGGATCGGCAGCTCGGATTCGTGAATCGTGATGCCGAGCTCGGCGGTGAGGGCGAGCTCGGCGAGGACGGTGGCGAGGCCGCCCCGAGTCGGGTCGCGGAGGCAGCGGACGCCGACCACGTCGTTGAGC
>DATFOK010000021.1:0-13824 GCA_035265665.1 Solirubrobacterales bacterium
AGCTCTGTGCGGAGGCGGGTATAGCCGCGCAACGCGGCGGGGGACTCGGCGAGCACGCCGATGAACTTGGAGACGGCACCGCCGGCCGTCTGAATGCTCTTGATTAGGGGGGCGCTTCCGTCCGGGGCGGTGAGCTCGTCGTGGATGTGGAAGCGACTGACGTCTGTCTTTACGGTCATAGCCTCGATCCGCGTTTACGTTGGCTTACTTTACTTTTAGCCGGTTACTTACGCCTCGTAAGTGTACAGGCATCTTTCGCACTTTGCTTTCTGATACGACGCTCGGCGGAACTCGGATGTGAGATGTGACGAAGGGATGCCCGCCGGTCGTCCCGATCAATCGCGATAAGTTGTCGGCCGATGGCTACGACGGGAGTCAAGGACGTCCTCGCGACCGACGCCAAGGAGGCGATCGCCTTCTGCGAGGAGAACGACGTCCGCTTCGTCCGGCTTTGGTTCACCGACCTGCTCGGCCAGCTGAAGAGCTTCTCGATCCACGCCGCCGAGCTCGACGACGCGTTCGAGGGGGGCATGGGCTTCGACGGTTCCTCGATCACCGGGTTCAACCCGATCGAGGAGTCGGACATGATCGCGATGCCGGATCCGACCACGCTTCGCCTGCTCCCCTGGCGGGTCGAGGAGACCAACCGCACCGCGCGGATGTTCTGCGACATCCGCGTCCCGGGGGGCGAGCCCTACGAGGGCGACCCTCGCTGGATCATGCGCCGCGCGCTCGAGCGGGCCAAGGAGATGGGCTTCGACGACTACTTCATCGGCCCCGAGCTCGAGTACTTCTACTTCCGCTCCGCCAACCCGGAGGACGGGACCCCCGAGGTGCTGGACGAGGGCGGCTACTTCGATTTGACCACCCTCGACGCGGGCTCCGACGTGCGCCGCGAGACCGTGCTCGCCCTCGAGCAGCTCGGCATCCACGTCGAGTACACACACCACGAGGTCGGGCCCTCCCAGCACGAGGTGGACATGCGCTACAAGGGCGCGCTCGCGATGTCCGATGACTGCATGACCTACCGGATCACGGTCAAGGAGTACGCGATGAAGTACGGCTGGCACGCCACCTTCATGCCGAAGCCGCTGCAGGGGGAGAACGGCTCGGGGATGCACGTGCACCAGTCCCTCTCCAAGGACGGCAAGAACGCCTTCTTCGACCCTGACGATCAGTACTTCCTCTCGGACACGGCGAAGGCATTCATCGCCGGCCAGCTCAAGCACGCGCGCGAGATCTGTCCGCTGTTCGCCCAGTGGGTCAATTCCTACAAGCGGCTGGTTCCCGGCTTCGAGGCGCCCGTCTACCTGTCCTGGTCACGACGCAACCGCTCGGCCCTCGTCCGTGTGCCGCTCTACCACCCCGGCAAGGAGCAGGCGACCCGCGCCGAGCTGCGCTGCCCGGACCCAGCCTGCAACCCGTATGTCTGCTTCGCCGGAATGCTGCACGCCGGCCTCGAGGGGATCGAGCACGGCTACGAGCTGCCCGAGCCGATGGAGCAGAACCTCTACCACCTCACTCCGGAGGAGCGCCAGCGCCGCGGGATCGAGCAGCTCCCCGAGACGCTCGGTGAGGCGATCGAGATCGCCGCGGAGTCCGAGCTGGTCCTCCGCATCCTCGGCGAGCACGCCTTCAACCGCTTCATCGAAATCAAGAGGACGGAGTGGGAGGACTACCGGGTGCAGGTCACCCCGTACGAGATCGACCACTTCCTGCCAATCCTCTAGCGAACGTCCCGGAGTACCCCCCAGAGCGACCATTCCGGGACGTTCGGCGGAGTCGTCTTACTCCAGCGTCGAGAGCAGGTAGGCAAGCGCGAAGCCGAGCACGGTCGCGAGCCCGGCCGGGCGGCCGCCCTCCTTGAAGGCCTCGGGCATCATCGTGTCGGCGAGCATCGTGAGGACGGCGCCGGCCGCGAAGGCCTGGATCAGGCCGATCCGGTCGTCGCTCGCCCCCTCGAGCAGACCGTACCCGGCGAGCGCCGCGATGCCGGAGATCAGGACGACGGCGACCCAGATCAGGAGCACGTGTCCGGCACCGGCCCCGGCCCTCCGCATGCCGTAGGAGGAGGAGATCGACTCGGGCAGATTGGACAGGAAGACGGCCGCGAGCACCGGCACCGAGACCCCTCCGCCGCCGAGCAGGCTGAGCCCGATCACGGCGGATTCCGGGATGCCGTCCAGCACCGCCCCGAAGACGAGCGCAGTCGGCGTGTCGGACTCGACCTCCCCCCGTGGGCTCATCCGTCGCTCGGCCCCGCGCCTCGCGAGCAACTCGTCCCCGGCGAAATAGGTCAAGGCGCCGAGCGCGAGACCAAGAGTGACGGTGTCGGCGCCGCCGAGCTTGAACGCCTCATCGGTTAGCTCGAAGGCCACCGCGCTGATCAGCGTCCCTGCCCCGAACCCGAGAATCAGACCGGTGGCCGTGGGCGGAATGGGGAGCTTCAGGCCGATCGCCGCTCCGAGCAGCAGCGACGAGGCCCCGAACAGACCCCAGGCTGCGGCGTCGAGCATGCCGAGAAGCTATCCGAGTCGCCTGCCCGTCCGTGCGAGGATCGCCGGGTGCCCAGAATTCCGATGGAACTCACGCTGCGCGACGGGGCCACGGTCGTGATCGAGCCGATCCGCCCCGACCACAAGGACGCCCTCGAACGCGCCTTTGCGCAGCTCAGCGACCGCTCGCGCTACAGCCGCTTCCTAGCGCCGATGGAGCGGCTCAGCCCAACGATGCTCGCCTACCTGACCGAGGTCGACCACCGCGACCACGAGGCGCTGATCGCGTTTGATCCGGACTCGGGAGCCGCCGTCGGAGTGGCGCGGTACGTCCGAACCGACGGGGACAGCGCGGAAGCGGCGGTGACCGTGCTCGACGACTGGCAGGGGGGCGGGCTCGGCACGGGACTGACCAGCCTGCTCGCCGAGCGAGCTCTCGAGGAGGGGATCGAGCGCTTCACCGCGGTCCTGCTGGTGGAGAACAAGGAGATGATCGCCCTGCTCGAATCGGTCGGTCACGTGGCGGTGACCGGGCGCGAGGCGGGGACGCTCAGCGTCGAGGTGCCGCTGGAGTCCGAGCGGCCCGGCGCGGGCAAGGGCCTTTACGGACTGCTTCGCGCCGCGCGCCGTGTCGCCGCTGCCGCCCGCTCCGCCGCGAGCTGATCCGCGTCAGCCGAGCGCCGCAGCCAGCTCGCTCGGCTCCGTCACCGGCGCCTTGCAGGCGAAGTGCTCGCAGACGTAGGCGGCCGGCTTGCCCTCGACAGCGGGGCGCTCGCGGAGCAGCTCCGGGCGCTCTGAGCCCTCGAGGCCGCCGGCGAGGACGACGTGTGGCCGATGGGCCGATCGCACGACGCGGGCCAGCTCGTCGAGGCGGGCGGCGGAGGCGGCGCCGTTCGTGGGCGCGACCAGCGCGACCTCGCGCACGGGGGAGATGTGGAAGTCGATCGCCTGCAGCAGGTGGCCGAAGGCGTCGGGATGGCGGGAGGCGGCGGGGGCGAAGAGGCGCATCGTGCCGACGGCGCGCTCCTCGTAGTCGCGTACGCCCGTCAGTGCCGCCAGGCGAAGCAGGCCGTAGGCCGCGGACGAGTTCCCGGAGGGGATCGGGTGGTCGCCGACGTCCTTGCGCCGGGCGATCAGCTCCTCGTGGTCGTTGGAGGTGGTGAAGAAGCCGCCCCGCTCGTCATCGGCGAAGCGCTCGATCATCGCGTCGGCCGTCTCCCGCGCCGCGTCGAACCAGCGCACCTCGAGAGTCGCCTCATACAGCCGTAGGAGCGCCTCGACCAGGAAGGCATGGTCCTCGAGGTAGGCGTTGAGACGTGCGTCGCCGTTCTTCCAGGTGCGGCGCAGGCGGCCCTCGGAGTCGCGCATCGACTCCAAGACGAAGCGCGCGCAGGCACACGCGGCATCGACGTGGTCCTGGCGGCCGAGGGCGGCGCCCGCGTCGGCGAGCGCGGCGATCATCAGCGCGTTCCACGAGCAGATCCGCTTGTCGTCGACACCGGGCCGGACCCGGCGATCGCGCCAGGCATAGAGCGCCGTGCGGGCGTCGTCGAGCTCCGCGGGCCGCTGCGCGCTCGCGCCGAGCGGCAGGTGCAGGACGTTGCGCCCCTCGAAGTTGCCCGCCGGGCTCACGCCCCAGTAGCCCAGGACCCGCTCGATCGCATCCGCGGAGAGGTCGGCGTCACCGAGGGCGGTCCACATCTCTTCCTCTTCCCAGACGTAGAAGCGGCCCTCCTCGCCCTCCGAGTCGGCGTCGAGGGCGGAGTGGAAGCCACCCTCAGGTCCGCGCATCTCGCGCAGCGCCCAGTCGAGCGTCTCCTCGCAGACCCGCCGCCAGCGCTCCTCTCCCATCACCTGCCAGCCGTGCAGGTAGGCGCGCGCCAGCAGCGCGTTGTCGTAGAGCATCTTCTCGAAGTGGGGGACGAGCCAGGTGGCGTCCACCGAGTAGCGGTGAAAGCCGCCGCCGAGTTGGTCGTAGATGCCTCCGTGCATCATCTTGTCGAGCGTCAACCGCGCCGGCTCGTTCTGGCCGCGGTCGAGCAGGAACTCGAGCGTGCTCGCCGGTGGGAACTTCGGCGCCCCGCCGAAGCCGCCGTTGGCTCGGTCGAAGCTGCCCTGCAGACCCGAGACAGCCCGGGCGAGGATCGACTCGTCGAGCGGCTCCTGGGATTGCTCGACCTTGCCGACGGCCCCGAGCGACTCCCGGATGCGGGCCGAGGCCTCGCGCAACTCTTCACGCTGGTTGCGGTAGGCCCCGGCCGTCGCCTCGAGCACCTGACTGAAGCTCGGCATCCCCTGCCGGGGCTCGGGCGGGAAGTAGGTGCCGCCGTAGAAGGGCACCCCGTCGGGGTCGAGGAAGACGGTCAGCGGCCAGCCGCCTTGGCCCGTCATCCCCTGGACCGCCTCCATGTAGATGTCATCGACGTCGGGCCGCTCCTCGCGGTCGACCTTGATCGGCACGAAGGACTCGTTGATCAGCCGTGCGGTCTGCTCATCCTCGAAGGACTCGCGCTCCATCACATGGCACCAGTGGCAGGCCGAGTACCCGATCGAGAGCAGGATCGGCTTGTCGTCTCGGACCGCCTGCTCCAGCGCCTCGGGGCCCCAGGGCCGCCAGTCGACGGGGTTCTCCTTGTGCTGGAGGAGGTATGGGCTGGTTTCCTCGGCGAGCAGGTTGGCCATCTCTTCGAGAGTACCCACCGCGCTTCATCTGACTCAACGGCTCTGCATATGATGCAGCCGCATGAACGGCGGCCACAAAACCGCCGCCGAACAAGCGGTGGAGGCTCGATGAAGGACCTCACGGTGATCATGGATGACCAGCCCGGGAAGCTGGCCGACCTGGGTGAGGCGACCGGCAGGGCGGGGGTCAATATCGCGGGCCTGTGCGCGATGGTCGGTGACGGCAGGGGGTTCATCCACATCCTCGTCGACGACGAAGTCGCCGCACGGAAGGCGCTCGACGAGGCCGGAATCAGCGTCGCGGACGAGCGCGAGGCGGTGGTCGTTGACCTGCACGACAAGCCAGGAGCCATGGGGGAGATCGCGCGCGACCTCGCCGAGGCCGGCGTCAACATCGACGTTGCCTACACGATCTTCACCGGTGTGCGCCTGGTGATCCTCACCGAGGACGTCGAGGCGGCCAGGGAAGCACTCGACCTGAACGGCGCCGCCGGCTGAGCGCCCGCTGAAGCGCGAACGGCCCCCCGAGGGACCGTTCGCGGAGCTCGCTATGAGCTGAGTCCTACGGGCAGCGGACGAGGGTGTCGCGACCCGATCCGCCCTTACAGCGGTCGCGCTTCTTGCCGCCGTTCAGGAAGTCGTCGCCCGACTTGCCCTTCAAACGGTCGCGGCCGTTCTTGCCCTTGAGCACATCCGCACTGCCCCCGCCAATGAGCCGGTCGGGCCCGCTTCCGCCGATCACCGTGTCCTTGCCGGTGTCGCCGAACACGGCGTCGGCGCCGCCGTCGGTGCAGACGAGGTCGCCGCCGCCTCCGGCGAAGACCTGGTCGTTGCCCGTGAAGGTGACGATCACGTCGGCACGCGAGGTGCCGGTGATGACGTCGTCACCGGCGGTTCCCGCCATCGTCGGCGCCGAGCAGCTCGGCTTGCCCTTCGGCTTCTTCTTCGTCACCGTAGTTGTCGCGGTGGCGGAGTTGTTCGCCAGCGCGATGTCCTCCGGGCTGGTGACCGATGCCGTATTGGAGAGCATCCCATCCTTCTTCGTCTTCACGACGATCGTCACCGTCGCCGTGGTCGCGGAATTGACCTGACCGAGCTCGCACGTCACCGTGTTGCCGTTGCGCTGACAGGTGCCGCCGGTCGCTGAGACGAAATCCACCCCGGACGGAAGGTTGTCCGTCACGACGACGTTCGTGGCGGGCAGCATGTCGGGGTTCTGGACCCGGATCGTGTAGGTCAGGTTGTTACCCGCCACGACGGGATCGGGACTGTCCGACTTGGTCAACGCCAGGTCGGTGTCGCCGGGCGCCGCACCTGCCCCTCCGGAGCCGACCGCGGCCAGCACAATCAACAGCAGGGCGACTGCCGCGATCCCCAAGAGCCGAGGCGCACGCGAGCGCGAATCCGCGTCATCGATGCGCATAGTTCTTCCCTCCCAGGTTGGTTGTGATTCTCAACCCAGAGAGCGTCGGGCATCCGCCAGGGGTTACGCGCTCGCGCGGTCTGGGCGAGCCCGCGCGCGACCCTCGTCTAGGTCGAGCTAACGTCGGAGGCGAACGCCTCGAAGGCGGCCACGTAGCGGTCGATGTGCTCCTGCTCGTGGGCGATCGAGAGGGTCCACTCCTCCTCGACGCCCGGCGTCATGAAGATGCCGTGGTTCATGTGGTAGAGCCAGGCGAGGGTGGAGAGCTCGCCGTCGACCTTGATGAGGTAGTCGCGGTACTCGTAGATCGGCTCGGGGGCGAAGATCACGCAGCCCTTGGCGCCCAGGCCCTGTGTGTAAGCGGGCAGGCCGTACTTGTCGATGACCTCCTCGCAGCGGGCCTTGAGCCCTTCGTTGGTGGCCTCGAGCCTCTCGTAGACGTCCGGGGTCAGGACCTGGGTGAGGGTGGCCTCGGCAGCGGCCATCACGAGCGGGTTGCCGTTGAAGGTCCCGATCTGGTGTACACGGTCTGCGGCGACCACCTCGCCGAGCTCGGCAGTCATTCCGATCGCCCCGCCGGGATAGCCGCCGCAGATCGCCTTGGCCAGGCAGATCATGTCCGGCTCGACCCCGAAGCGCTGCGTCGCGCCCCCGTAGGAGATCGTGGCGCCCGTCTTCACCTCGTCGAAGATCAGCTGAACCCCGTGCTCGGTGCAGAGCTCGCGCACCCGCTCGAGGTAGCCCTCCTTCGGCGGGATGATGTTGATGTTCATCATCGCCGGCTCGATGATCAGCCCGGCGATCTTCCCCTCGTGCTTGGTCAGGGTCGCCTCGAGGATGTCGGCGTCGTTGAAGGGCACCGGAACCGTGAGCTCGACCACGGCCTGCGGGTAGCCCTCGCCGAAGGGGATCGGGTTGGGGCTCTCGCGCGG
This sequence comes from Solirubrobacterales bacterium, assembly GCA_035265665.1. Classification (GTDB taxonomy): domain Bacteria; phylum Actinomycetota; class Thermoleophilia; order Solirubrobacterales; family 70-9; genus DASUPK01. The sequence continues at coordinate 7,533 of DATFOK010000021.1, forward strand.
GCCGAGCTCGTCGAGCTCCGGGTAGCAGGAGACCATCACCGCGTCGTGGTGGCCGTCGTAGGAGCCCTCGATCTTGATGATCAGGTCGCGACCGGTCGCCCCGCGCGCCAGGTGGATCGCCGACATCGTCGACTCCGTGCCCGAGTTCGAGAACCGCCACTGCGGGAGGCCGAAGCGCTCGACCAGGTTCTCCGCCGAGACGATGGAGCCGTTGGTCGGCGCGGCGAAGTGCGTCCCCTCGTCGTGGCGGGCCTTGACCGCCTCCCCGATCACCGGATTCGCGTGCCCGACGCACATCACGCCGAAGCCGTTGTGGAAGTCGACGTACTCGGAGCCATCGACGTCCCAGACGAGGGCGCCCTTGCCGCGGTCGATGTAGACCGGCCACGGGTCGTTCAGCTGGAACGAGGACGGGACCCCGCCCGGCATCACCTTCCGGGCGCGGTCGAAGTACTCCGCCGAGGTGGGCGTGTGCTCGCGGAAGCGAGCCATCTGCTCCTCGGTGAGCTGGTTGATGCGTTTGCGGTCGAGCGTTCCCTCGCTCGCCGTCACCTTCCTGGCCATCGGTCGCTCAGACTATCTGGGGAACGGTTTCGCCCTGCGCCTCCTTTGACATCACGGCGGATAGAGCCGCACAGGCGAGAGCCGCGATGGCCGCCACGTAGAAGGCCGCGCTATAGCCGGCGATCGCAGCCGCCGCGCCAACCAACGGCGAGCCGACGAGCATGCCGAGGTCGAACGCGGCAGTGAACGTGCCCATCGCCTTGCCCCTGCGCTCGGGTCCGACACGGTTGACCGCCACGAGGGAAAGTGAGGGAAAGAGCAGCGAGAACGCCGCGCCCATCCCGATCGCGCCCGCGATCACCACGGTCAGGTCATCGGCGGCGCCCAGCAGGACCAGTCCGACGGTCTCGATCAGCGCGGCGCCGACGGCGCAGCGGGCGGCGCCGATCCGGTCCGGGAGGCCCCCCGCCAGGAGCCGGGTGGCGACGACGGTCGCGGCGAAGACGCTGAAGACGGCGGGGCCGTGGCCGATGCCGCGCTCGTCGAGGCTGAGCACGATGAACGCGGAGACCGCCGCGAAGCCGAAGACGCTGAGCGCGAAGGTGACGCCGGGGCCGAGGGCCTCGCGCGAGATGAACGGCGCCCGCCTGGACTCCTCACTCGGCTCGTAGTGCTCGGGGAGGCGGGACGCGATCGCCGCTCCCAGCAGCGGGGCGCCCGCGGCGAAGGCCCAGACCAGATTGAATCCGCCGGCGTCCTGCAGCAGGACGCCGATCGGCGGCCCGAGCGTAAGGCCGGTCCAGATCGCAAGGCCGTAGAGGCCGATCATCCGGCCGCGGCGCTCCTCGGGGGCCATGTCGACATTCCAGGCGGACCCTGCGGTGAAAACGGTCCCCTCGCCGGCACCGAGGAATAGCCGCGCGACGATCAGGCCCAGGATCCCGGCTGGTACGAAGTAGAGCGCCCCGGCGACCGCGGCCAAAAGCGCGCCGACGATGACCGTCGGCTTGCGGCCCCACGTATCGGCGAGGTTGCCCGCGATCGGCCGGCAGACAATCCCGGTGAAGGCGAAGGCACCGCTGACGATCCCCACCTCGAGGTCCGAGCCGTTCAGGTTGTCCTTGACGTAGTGAGGGAGGACGGCGAGTGTCGCACCGACCGCGAGCAGGCCGAGGTTGGTGACGATGAAGATGCCGGCGAATCCGGCCCAGTCACGCCTCATCGCCGCAGCTCGGCGCGCCGGATCTTGCCGCTCGGCGTCTTCGGCAGCGCGTCGGTGAACTCGACGATGCGCGGGTACTTGTAGGGCGCGGTCACCCGCTTGACGTGATCCTGGAGCTCGGCAGCGAGCTGGTCGGAGGGGTCGCCGTTCGCAAGCACGACGATCGCCCGGACGACGGAGCCGCGCTCCTCGTCCGGGGCCGGCACCGCGGCGGCCTCGGCCACCGCCGGATGCGAGACGAGGGCCGACTCGACCTCGAACGGGCCGACCCGGTAGCCGGCGGTGATGATGATGTCGTCGTCCCGGCCCTCGAACCAGAGGTAGCCGTCCTCGTCCTCTCGCACCTGGTCACCCGTCGCCCACCACTCGCCCTCGAACGGCTCGTCGCCCAGGTAGTGGCTGAAGAGGCTCGGCACGGTCTCCGGTCTCACTTGCAGTTCTCCCTGGGCCACGCGCGATTCGATCCCCGGCAGCGGCCTGCCCATCGAGCCATCCCGTGCCGGATCGTCCTCGTCGGGGCGCATGCCGGTGATCGCGCCTGTCTCGGTCTGCCCGTAGCCGTCGCCGATGCCCATGCCCATCGCCTCCCGGAAGGCGCGGATCACCTCCGGATTGAGCGGCTCGCCGGCTGAGATCATCCGGCGCAGCGCGCCGATCGGGCGGAGCTGCGTCCGCTTGGCGAGGATCCGGTACTCGGTCGGCGCCTGGCAGAGGACGTTCACCCCCTCGCGCTCGACGATCTCGAGCCGCGTGTCGGGATCGAACCGGCCATCGTGGATCAGCGCGGCGGCACCGCGAAGCCAGGGCGCGATGAAGGCGTTCCGCGTGGACTTCGACCAGCCGGGAGCCGCGGTGCACCAGGCGAGCTCACCGTTGCGGGCGCCGACCCAGTGCTCGGCTTGCAGCCGCTGCCCGGTCAGGTAGCGCTGCGGATAGACGACGCCCCTAGGATCACCGGTGGTCCCCGAAGTGAAGATGATCACGGCCGGGTCCTCGGGATCCAGGTCGGCGATCTCGGTCGGGGTCTCCTGGGGACGATCCTCGTCAAGCGCGTCGGCGACCTCGGCCATGGTCATCGCCGGCACGCCTTCGGGCAGCTCGCCGAACAGGTCCTCCTCCCCGATGCAGATCCTCGGGTTAGCGCCTCGGACCCTCACCTCCAGGTCCTTGCGGCGCAACTGGGGATTGCAGGGCATCGCCACCGCACCCATCCGGAAGCAGGCGAGCATCGCCAGCACCCACTCGATCCGGCTGCCCACCAGGGTCATCACCGCGTCGCCCCGCCCGACGCCGCGGGCCGCCATAGCCCCCGAGAGCCCGGCGCTCCGGGCGATGAGCTCGCCGAAATGCCACTCCCGCCTGTTTCCGAAGGCGTCAATCGCGACGATCCCGAGCGTCGACGCGGGCGCACGCTCCATGACGTCCTCGATGAAGTTCATCCGGGCAAGTCTGCCGTTTGGAGCCTGGCGTCGACGTCACGGTGGCCTGCGAAGTCAACGAATTGGGGGGTTGACCCTGATTCAGAATGGAGAAGGTCGCGGCGATCTTGGCGGGTAGGTCAGGAGTCGTCCGCTCGGGAGGGCCGCGTAGAAGGGAGCGATGGAGATGGCGAAGCGGCAGCGGCGGAGCGTCAGCAGCGTCGGAAAAGGCATGCGGAGCGCCAAGGCTGGCGGACGCGCACCAGCGTAATCACCGGTGAAGAAGAAGCGCTCAGCGCATCCCGCGGCGCCCGCGATCCGCGCATGGCGCGCGCAGGCCGCGGCGCACCAGTTCGAGCGGCACTGGGGAGACCGCGCATGGAGGTTCGACCGATAGGGAGCGACAGCTCGCGCTTCAGCGCCTGAAGATCTGGGGGAGCGTCAGCGGGCGGTGGCGTAAGATACGCCCCACTTCTCGTCCGATCGTCCGGTAGGTGCCGTTCCGCGGCACCGCGTTGAAGAGGTCCTTCAGCCACTTGCGACTGAGGCCGAACCGGACGAGCCCTGCCGAGAGGTCGATCAGGTCTGCGCGGCGGATCAGCTCGACCTCGGCGCCACGGTCCCACTGCGAACGAAACTCGTGATGGCGCTCGATCGCATCGAAGCAGTGGCGGATCCGCTCCTCATCCCAGCCCTGCCTGCGAAGCAGCTCCGCGGTGAACTCGGCTCCCTCTCGTACGTAGACGCCGCCGTGGGATGCCTCGTCGTAGAGACCGATGTCGTGGAGGAGGCCGGCGATCAGCATCACCTCACGGTCGACCCCAGCCCCGCCAGCAGTCGCGAGCCGATCGGCGATCAGGAACACCCGCAGGCCGTGACGCTCCATCGGCCCGCCGCTCTCGCCCGTGATGGCACGCAGTTTCTCGAGCGCGGCGACCTCCGAGTCCGTGCGAACGAGGTCCTCGGCTTGCGTCACGGCGCCGGAGTCAGCGCCGCAGCTCGGTACCGTCGTAGAGCTTCTTGACGACGACGCCGCCGGGCGGCGCCGCCTCGACGCAGAGGTTGCAGAGGACGCACTCATCGAGATTCCTCCGCACGATCGCGACCCTGCCGCCGTCGTTCGCGTAGATGTCGACGGGGCAGACCTCCTCGAGCTTGGCGGCGATCTCCGCGTCGTCGCGGATCTCGTCGGAGACCTCGACGTCGATGAAGACACCCTGCAAATCCTTGGTTTCCGGCATCAGACCTTGGCCCCCAGCTTGTCCTTGACGGCCTCAGGGATCTTGTCGATCCGTTCGACCACCGGGATGCCGGCGGCTTCGAGCCGGGCGATCTTCTGGGTAGCGGAGTCCTCGGCTCCCTCGACGATCGTCCCGGCGTGGCCGAAGCTCATCCCCTTCATCTCCTCCTCGTCCATGAACTTGCCGGCCATGAAGGCGACGATCGGCAGCTTCGAGTCGTTCTCCTCACGCCAGTCGACCAGCTCGGCCTCCATCCGGCCGCCCGGCTCGGTGTAGATCACGATCGCCTCGGTCCGCTCGTCCTCCTCGAAGAGCGGCATCAGCTCGGCGTAGGTCGAGCCGATGATCGCGTCGCCGCCGATCGAGACCGCGGTGGAGACGCCGAGGCCGGCGGCGGTGAGCGTAGAGGAGATCTCGGTGGTCATGCCGCCCGAGCGTGACATGACCCCAATCGATCCCGGCTCATACGCCTTGGCGGCGTCCCTCGCGGGTCCGCCGATGCCGCCCATCTTGGCGACGCCGGGGGCGATGATCCCGAGGCAGTTCGGGCCGATGATCCGGGCGCCGCGCAGGCTTGCGAGCTCGACCATCTGCGCGACGTCGCGGCGCGGGATCCGCTCGGTGACGACCACGATCAGCTTGATCCCATTCTCGATCGCCTCGAGGACGGCGTCCTTGGTGAAGGCGGGGGGGACGGTGACGACGGAGCCATCGATCGGCTCACCGTGGTCGGCGGCCGCCTGCTCGACGGTGTCGAAGACGGGCACCCCGTGGACCTCGCGGCCCTTGCGGCCGGGGGTGACGCCGCCGACGACCTTGGAGCCGTAGTCGAGGCATTCCTTGGTCAGGTTGACGGCCTCCCGGCCGGTGATGCCCTGGACGATGAAGGTGAAGTCCTCGCTCAGCAGGATCGACATCAGGAAGCTCCTCCCTGAACCTTCTCGACCGCCTCACCGGCGGCGTCCCACATCGAGGTGGAGCGGTCACGGAACTCAACCCCGTACTTGTTGAGGATCTTGGCGCCCTCCTCCTCCCAGGCCCCGGGGATGCGGAAGACGGTGATCGTCTCGGCGGGGTCCTTCCCGAGCTCGAGGCAGGCCTTGATCACACCGCGGGCGACGATGTCGACCCGGGTGTTGGAGACGATCGACATCATCACCGCGATCTTCTCGACGCCGTCCTTCCGTAAGACCTCCTTGGCGAGTCCGCAGGACTTGGCGACGGACGGATTGCCGCCGATCTCCGCGTAGTTGGCGGGTCGCCCGCCCTGGCTCCTCACCGCGTCGGTGAGCGTGAGAGAGCCGCCACCGGCGCCGATCACCAAGCCGAGGTTGCCGGTGAAGCCGTGGTCCTTGCCCTGGATCACGCCGCGATGGTCGGCCTCGTCGATCGCCTTCACGTGGCGCTCGAACTCGGAGGGCTCGTAGAGCTCGCGCGGCTCCTCCAGTTCCACGCCGAGCTCCTTGAGCACCTTCTGGTGGCGGCCGACCGCCTCGTCCTCCATCTCCATGTGAGCGTCGAGCGCTACAAAGGAGCCGTCGGAGAGGCGCGCCAGTGGGTTGATCTCGGCGAGCGTCATGTCGTGGTCGCGCTGCAGCTGCGCGAGGCGGGCGAGTACGGGCGTGGCGCGGGTGAGCTCGCGGCCGGTCATCCCTACGGACGCGACCACCTCCTTGGCGCGGAAGTCGGGAATGGGGTGGAGGTTGGAGAGATGGCCGCGGCCGACGTGGTCGGGGTGCTTCTCGGCGACCTCCTCGATGTCGATTCCGCCCATGTCGGAGAAGAGCATCATCGGCCGCTTGGCCCGACCGTCCCAGAGGACCGCCACGTAGTACTCCTGCTCGACCTCGGCCTTGGGATCTACCAGGACCCCGACCGGCGTGTGGCCGTTGATCTCGAGCTCGAGG
>DATFOK010000022.1:0-4148 GCA_035265665.1 Solirubrobacterales bacterium
GCCGCGCTCGCCTTCTTCACCGGGGAGTCGCAGTTCACCGAGCCAACCGGCAACATCGCCGCGGCGGCGGTGATCGTCACCGTCCCCATCATCATCTTCGTACTGTTTTTCCAGCGACGGATCGTCTCCGGACTCACCTCCGGCGCCGTCAAGGGATAGGAGAGGAAATGTCCGAGATCGTTTTCAACGAAGTCACCAAGCGGTTCCCCGATGGGACCGAGGCCGTCAAGCAGATGAGCCTCGACATCCCCGACGGCGAGTTCGTGATCCTGGTCGGTCCCTCCGGCTGCGGGAAGTCGACCGCGTTGCGAATGATCGCCGGGCTCGAGGACATCAGCGAGGGCGAGCTGAAGATCGACGACAACGTGGTCAACGATCTCGCTCCGAAGGACCGCGACGTCGCGATGGTCTTCCAGAACTACGCGCTCTACCCCCACATGACCGTGCGCCAGAACATGGCCTTCCCGCTGAAGCTCGCTGGGGTGGACCAGGCCGAGATCGATCGGAAGGTCTCCGAGGCCGCCGACACCCTCGACCTCACCGAGCTCCTCAATCGCAGGCCCGCCAACCTCTCCGGCGGCCAGCGCCAGCGGGTGGCGATGGGCCGGGCAATCGTCCGCGACCCGAAGGCCTACCTGATGGACGAGCCGCTCTCCAACCTCGACGCGAAGCTGCGGGTGCAGATGCGCACCGAGGTCGCCCGGATCCAGCAGCGGCTTGGGACCACCACCGTCTACGTCACCCACGACCAGACCGAGGCGATGACGCTCGGCGACCGGGTCGCGGTGATGCGGGCCGGCTTGCTCCAGCAAGTCGGCAAGCCGACCGAGCTCTACAACAATCCCACCAACTTGTTCGTCGCCGGCTTCATCGGCTCACCGGCGATGAACTTCGTCCCGGGGACCATCGAGGACTCCAAGGTGAAGACCGCGTTCGGGGAGCTGCCGGTGCCCGAGAGCGTCAAGGCGGCGGGCGGCGGCGGGCGTGAGGTGATCGTCGGCGTTCGGCCCGAGCACCTCGAGGACGCGAGGGTCGTCGACACCCAGGCCCGCGACTACGGGACCACTTTCAAGGCGAAGCTCGATCTGCTCGAGGCCCTCGGCGCCGAGTGGTACGCCTACTTCCACCTTGAGGGGACTAGGGTCGAGTCCGAGCACCTCACCGAGGTCGCCGCCGACGCCGGCCTCGAAGAGATCCCGAGCGCCCAGGCCGGCGACACCTCGCTGACGGCTCGCCTCAACGAGATGAGCGAGATCTCGGAGGGCGACGAGATCGAGCTCTGGCTGGACACGCGTCGCCTCCATCTCTTCGACCCGCAGAGCGGCGACAGTCTCGCCGCCGCGCCGTCCGGCGACGGGGCCCGGGCGGAGGGCGGCAGGGCCGCGGAGAAGCCGATGGGAGGGGCGGCGGGATAGGAGCGGGGCCTAGGCGCCGGCCGGCACCGGCGTCGGGGTGCGGCGCAGCCAGAGCCGGTCCACCAGCGCCCAGCTCGCGAAGCAGAGCGCGCCAGCTGCGGCGGTGGCAGTGAGCAGCGCGCCCGCGGCGGCCGCGGCCGCCGCTCCGTTCGAGCCGAGGATGAGGACGGCGGACGCCGCTCCCAGGCTCGGTCCGATCGGGAAGAGACCGACAACGGCCAGCGCGATCAGCAGGGCGGTCGCGTCGAACACCGAAGCGTCGACCCCGCACCAGTTGAGGAGCAGCCAGTTGCGGGCGATCTGCAGCACGACGGCGACGCAGACCAGGGAAATGATCCACGCCCGGCCGCGCATGCCGCGCAGAACGGCGATCCCGGTCCAGAAACCCTCGCGCCGATGGCGCGCGAACCGCTGCATTCCAGCAATGACGGCGACCATGAACCCGAAACAGAGGAGTGGTACCCACCAGGGCACGCCGAGCGGCCCCACCAGCGTGAACGCGAAGATCGCGGCGAGCGCCGCCTCGATCACCACGATCGGCAGCTCCGCGGCGAGGAGCACCGGAGCCTTCGGGCACTCGGTCGGCGCCGTCCGCCGCAGCGCGGCGATCCGGACCGCGAGGCCGAACTGCCCGTTGAAGATGTTCCCCACATAGCCCAGGCTGGAGGCGTGGTAGAGGCGCTTGCGGCTGATGCTGCCGCCGGCCGCGCCGATGCACACCGCCCAGGCCTCGCTGCGAGCCATGAGCCAGAAGACGTGCAGGACAACCGCGATACCGAGGATCCAGAGAGGCGCCGAACCAAGGGCGGTCACGAACTCATCCCGATGACCGGCCAGCCCGATCGCCAGAGCGATCGCTACCACGGCACCCCCCGCCAGGCTCACCGCCGTGGGGTGCCGGCGAAGGATCGAGCGCAGGGCCGCCACCCGTTGGCGGATCAAAGGGAACGTCTCATTCGCAAGACAGCCTAGCCCGCATGGCGGTCCCGTACCCGCCCCGGCGGTCCCTACACTGGGTGCGTGCCGAATCCAGCCCCCGCGGCGCCCAACACGTGGACCTGTGCGCGCTGCGAGGTGACGGTCTCCTTCCGAGCCGATGTCGAGGACACGAGCCTGCCCTCGACCTGGACCGAGGAGGACGGCGAGCTCTACTGCCTCTCCTGTCGCCGCGAGATGGCGGGCGACGCGGGCCTCGAGGGGGTCGACGAGGGCACCCCCTCCCAGGAGCGCCAGCGGATTCGCTCGAAGGCGCGGATCGAGTTCGAGATCGAGCGCGACCCAGGGCGCGCCGACAACGAGATCGCCAAGGCTTGCCGCACCTCCACCTTCTCCGTGCGCAAGGCGCGGGCGCGGCTCGCGACGCAGCCCGCCGACGAGGTCTAGCAAGGCACCGCCCGGTCCGGACCGGGGACCCTGCTACCGTGATCGGCGTCGGGTCGAGTCATTCGGCGGCGGTGTTTGTGGCCGCCGGTGATGTTGGCCCGAGAGGTTCCGTTTCCTTCCTCCCTGCGCTCCGAAAGCGCGTTAGTTGGGTCACAGGATCTCCAACGAACGCACATAAGGAGTTAGCACTACATGTCTTCAGAATCATTCGCCGATCTCGGCGTGTCTCGCCCAATCCTGGGCGCGCTCGCCGAGCGCGGCATCAACGAACCCTTCGCGGTGCAGAGACTTTGCATCGCGGACGTCCTCGCAGGCGAGGACGTCCTCGTCCAGTCGCCGACCGGCTCGGGCAAGACGCTCGCATTCGGCATCCCGATGGTCGAGCGCATCGAGGCCGAGGCGCGCCGCCCCGCGGCCCTCGTCCTCGCGCCCACCCGCGAGCTCGCCGAGCAGATCGTCGACGAGCTCCGTTCGATCGCGCATTCGCGCGCACTCAAGATCGCGGCTGTCTTCGGCGGCGTCGGCATCCACGGGCAGGCCAAGCAGGCCGCCAACGCCCACATCGTCGTCGCGACACCGGGCCGCCTGGAGGATCAAATGGAGCGCGGAGCCTTCGATCTGAAGCGGATCTCGATCCTCGTCCTCGACGAGGCCGACCGCATGCTGGACATCGGCTTCAAGCCCGCGATCGACCGGATCGTGGCGAAGATGCCGCGCGATCGCCAGACGCTCTTCTTCTCGGCGACGCTTGAGGGGGCGTCCGGCAAGCTCGCCGCGGCCTACACCCGCAACCCCAAGCGCCACGTCCACGAGCCGAAGGTGGAGAAGGCCGCCACCGAGCACCGCTTCTTCCATCTGCGCCATGACGCCAAGGTCGACGCACTGGTCGCGGAGCTGCGCGACACCGAGCGTGGCCGCACACTCGTCTTCGTCCGCACCAAGCGCGGGGCGGACCGGCTCGTCAAGAAGCTCGGCAATCAGAAGGTCCGGGCGGTGGCCATGCACGGGAACAAGTCTCAGAGCCAGCGCAGGCGGGCGCTCGCCGACTTCGAGCGCGGCAAGAACGACACCCTGGTGGCGACCGACGTGGCCTCCCGCGGCATCGACGTCGAGGACATCACCCACGTGATCAACTTCGATGCCCCCGAGGATCGCGACACCTACGTGCACCGGACCGGCCGTACGGGCCGCGCGGGCGCTACGGGCGTGGCCGCCAGCTTCGTCCTCCCCGACCAGCATCACGAGATGCGAAAGATTGCAACGGACCTCGGCCTTCATCGCGAATTCAGCGAAGGCCCAGGCTTCGAGCACGCCGCTCGCCAGCACTCCGGCAACGGAGGAGCGAGCGGC
>DATFOK010000023.1:0-7733 GCA_035265665.1 Solirubrobacterales bacterium
GCACTTGTCGAGGGCGCTGAGGCTCGTGGGATCGCCATGACCGAAGCCTCGGAGTTCGAGGCCGTCCCGGGCCACGGTCTCCGCGCCACCGTCGAGGGTCACGAGCTCCTGATCGGCAATGGCCGCCTGCTCGAGACCGCCGGGGTGTCGGCGGACGGCCTCAGGGAACGGGCCGGTGCCCTGGCCGCCGACGGCAAGACCGCGATGCTCGTCGCCGTTGACGGACGAGCTGCGGGCGTTGTCGCCGCCGCCGATCAGCTGAAGCCGTCGGCCGCCGCGGCCATCGCCGGCCTCAAGGACCTCGGCCTCGAGGTGGCGCTCATCTCCGGGGACAACCGGGCGACCGCCGAGACGGTGGCCGCCGAGCTCGGCATCGACCGGGTCTTCGCCGAGGTACTGCCAGCGGACAAGGCCGATTACGTCAAGCGCCTCCAGGACGAGGGCAAGAAGGTGGCGATGGTCGGTGACGGAGTCAACGATGCTCCCGCCCTGGCCCAGGCCGACGTCGGCATCGCGATCGGCGCCGGCACGGACGTGGCGGTCGAGACCGCGAACGTGGTGCTGATGCGGTCCGATCCCGCGGACATCGCCGTGGCGATGCGCCTCTCCCGAGCCACCGTGCGCAAGATGAAGCAGAATCTCGCCTGGGCCAGCGTCTACAACATCGCCGCGATCCCGATCGCCGCGGGCGTCCTGTTTCCCGCCTACGGAATCGAGCTGCGGCCCGAGTGGTCGGCTCTCCTGATGTCGCTCAGCTCGATCATCGTGGCCACCAATGCCGTCCTCCTCAGACGCGCCGAGGGCCAGCTCGCCGGCCCAACCTGAGGCCCCGCGCACCAGTAGCCCGACGCGTAGCATCCAACTCGATGCCGGGTTCCACCAAGAGGATTCCCCCGGACTTGCCCGAACTCGAGGCGGAGGCAGCGGAGGAGCGCTCCTAGTGCCCGTCTATCCGGACAGCGCCAGCGAGACCGAGCGCGTCCGCCGCCTGATGGACAAGGGCGCGCCCCGCTACGACCGCCAGATGAACTTCTTCGACCGGGTGCTGTTCGCAGGCGGGCGCGAATGGGCGTGCTCGCAGGCGGATGGGGAGGTGCTGGAGATCGCCGTCGGCAGCGGTCGCAACCTTGCCTCCTACCCCGAGGGCGCAGCGCTGACCGCGATCGAATTCAGCGAGGAGATGCTCGAGCTGGCCCGCCGCCGCGCCGCCGAGCTCGGCCGCGATGTCGATCTGCGCCTCGGGGACGCCCAGGAGCTCGATTTCCCTGACGAGAGCTTCGACACGATCGTCTGCACGCTCGCCCTGTGCACGATCCCCGACCCCGCAAGAGCGCTCGCCGAGGCCCACCGCGTCCTGCGTCCGGGTGGGCGCTATGTGGCCTTCGAGCACGTCCGTAGCCCGGTGGGGGCGGTACGCGCCGTGCAGCGGGCGCTCGATCCGCTGGCCGTTCGCTTCGAGGGCGACCATCTCGTGCGCGAGCCGCTCGACTACCTACGACCCGCGGGCTTTCAGATCGAGCTGCTCGAGCGCTCGAAGTGGGGCATCGTCGAGCGCGTGGTGGCGCGCAAGCAAGCAACGTCATAACCCCCCTGTTCGAGACCGCGGGCGCGATCTCGCGATGATCCTGGAAGCGGATCTGCGAGCGGGTCAGACCCATGCCGCCGCCGTTATCGACGCGCCGGAGAAGGGACAGGCACGAGGACGCATCGGCTGGCTCCTCCGTCAACTCAAGGAGGCACCGCCCGACCTCCGAGTCGACGTCGCCTTCGAGCGAGCTCAGCGGACACAGGGAACGACACTCGCGAAGGCCCAGGAAGATCCTGAGGTGCTGCGATTTTCCGAGGATCGGCAACGCCCGCCCAGGCAATTCACGATCAGCGTCACCCGGGCCGTGGGCCGCGGTGCTGGGCGAGGTCGTCGGGCGTTCGTAGACACAACCAGCGCGTTGGCGACTGCCTTCTACCGCGACATCCTGCAGGACATCCGCGGCTGGCAGGCTCCGCCACCGCAGCTCTCGGAGGATGAGGTGGATCCCGACGCAGCCCGAGAGGCTGCGTGATCCCGGATGGTCCAGCCAGGGTTAGCGGCCCGCCCCGATCCCTCGCACTGGGCGCTGGTCGAGCTGAAGGGCCCCGTCATAGTTTTGCCCCAAATCTGCGCCGAGAGTACGCTCGCCGCAATGGTCGTGTTCGGCAAATGGTCCCTCTGGGCGGTGATCATCCTCACGACGATCGCCATTGCGGTGAGCATCGCGGCCGCCGGGCACCTCGTTATCGCTGCGGCACTCGTCGCGGTGGTCGTCGTCGGCGCGATCTACCAGCTGCGCGACAGCACGAACCTCTAGCGAGGGCGGAAGCGGATCGACTACGTCCTGCCGTCGTCCGTCTGTTAGCCGACCCTCGCTTTGAAGCGTGGCCGGCTGAGCTGGATGATCGTGTCGACGGCGGGGGCGACGAGCTCGACAGTTGAGGCGACGGTCGTACGCGTAGGCGGTTATGTCAACCAGGTGCGGCGTTGTACTCCTCGTCGGTGACGTGGTCACCCCACGTCGCGGCGTTGCCTTTGTCGTCGACGTCCTGCATCACGAGGTGGGTCATGAAGCGGTCAGGGGCGGCGCCGTGCCAGTGCTCCTCACCCGGTTCGAAGAACACCCGGTCACCGGGGCGGATGACCTCGATCGATCCGCCGCGCCGCTGGCACAGGCCGGTGCCCTCGGTGACGTCCGGCACGGTGTACCCAGATGCGGTCGCGGCGCCGTTCGGGCCCGTCGCGCCTGCAGGCGCTCAGCGTTCACTCGATGGAGTTCCTGGGGATCTCCATGTCGTGTGAAACGTCATTGAAACGACACATCCTGCGACAGTGAAATGACCTAGCCACACGAGTGCGACGCGGTTCGGCTCAGGGCACGGCGAACGAGTTATGTAACCGTGGTTTCACATAGCATGCGGGCGGCAATGGCCGCTCGCTCACGCTGGGTCTTGCTCGCCTACCGGCTGCCGCGCGAGCCGTCGACGCCGCGAATCGCCCTGTGGCGCGGGCTTCGTCGCCTCGGGGCCGTGCAGGTCCTCGACGGTCTCGTGGCCTTGCCGCTGGACAGCCGGAATCGCGAGCGCCTCGAGTGGCTCGCTGAAGGGGTCGAGGAGGCTGGGGGAGAGGCATCGATCTGGTTGGCCGAGGCAGCGTCCTCGACGGAAGACCGCGCTCTGGCTCGCCGGCTCTCCGAGGCAATCGCCGCCGAGTACCGCGAGGTGATCGACGCCGCCCACACGGCACGCGAGGAATCGGAGAGCAGGCGGCGGCGAACCCTCGGCAGGCTGCGCCGTGAGCTCGGCAGGATACGCCGCCGCGATTACTTTCCGCCGCCGGAGCGCGAGGAGGCGCAGGCCGCGGTCGAGGAGCTATCTCGCGAGCTCGAGGAGACGCCGGCGTGAAATGGGCGACCCGACCTGGGATCCACGTCGACCGCACCGCTTGCGCCTGGCTGATCCGGCGGTTTGTGGATCCCGAGGCCGAGTTCGTGTTCGTGGCCGATCCCTCAGAGGTTCCAGAAGACGCGACTCCCTTCGACATGCGCGGCGTCGAGCTCGGTCACCGCGGCGGCGAGTGCAGCTTCGAGGCGATGCTTCGCCGTTACGAGCTCGAGGATCCGGTGCTTTGGGGCATCGCGGAAATCGTCCACGAGGCCGACCTCGAGGACGAACGCTACGACGCCCCCGAGGCTCGGGGGCTCGACGTCCTGATCCGCGGCCTTTCGATGGTGCTCTCCGACGACGAGATGCTCGAGCTCACCGGGCCCCTTTATGACGGGCTCTACGAGTACCGAAGTCGCGCCACCCAGCTGGGTCGCGACCCCTCGTGACCGAGCTCGTCGAAGCGGTCGAACCCGATGGCGTTCCCGTTCAGGACGACGGCCCGCTCCATGAGCGGCCCGGCTCGATCTTCGCCCGCTTCCTGAAGTTCGGCGCCCTCGCCTGGGGCGGACCGGCGGCGCAGATCGCGATGATCAAGCGCGAGTGCGTTGACCAGGAGCACTGGATCTCGGAGGAGGCGTTCAAGAAGCTCCTCGCCGTCTACCAGGTGCTTCCCGGCCCCGAGGCCCACGAGCTCTGCGTCTACTTCGGCCGCCTTCGTGGTGGCAAGGTCGGGGGCTTCCTCGCCGGCCTCGGGTTCATGCTGCCGGGCTTCGTCCTCATGCTCGGCCTCTCGATCCTCTACGTCGAGGCCAACCTGGCGGGGAACCTCGAGGAGCTCTTCTACGGCCTCACCGCGGCGGTCGGCGGACTGGTGGCGCGGGCGCTCGTTCGCCTGGGCGGGTCGTTCGTCACCGACGCGACCCTCGCCGTGATCGCCGTCGCCGGCTTCGCGCTCACCCTCTTCGTCTCGGTCAGCTTCGTGCTGGTCCTGCTCGGCGCCGGGATCGCCTACGAGCTGTGGACGAACGGCCGCAGGTGGGTGTGCCGCGCCCACTCGATCGCCCCGGTCGCGATCGTGATCGTCGCCGGAGCGGTGACGCTCTCACTCACCGCCCAGATCTTCTTCGAGGGCTTGAAGGCCGGGCTTCTGACCTTCGGTGGCGCCTACACGGTGATCCCGTTCCTGCGTGAGAGCTCGGTGGCCGGCCACCACTGGCTGTCGAGCTCGCAGTTCGTCGACGGCCTTGCGATGGGCGGCATCCTGCCGGCACCGCTGATCATCTTCTCGACCTTCGTCGGCTACATCGCCGGCGGTCTCAGCGGGGCGCTGGTGATGACCCTCGGAATCTTCCTGCCGGCGTTCGTCTTCCCGATCTTCCTCCACCGCTATTTGGTCGCGGTCGCAGAGAACGAGCGCCTGCGTCCGTTCCTGCTCGGCGTCGCCGCCGGAGTCGTAGGACTGATCGCGGCGGTGACCGTTCAGATCGTGAAAACGAGCGTGGTCGACGTCTACACCGCGATCCTCGCCATCGGCGCCTTCCTGATCCTGACCCGCTTTCACGGCAAGCTGACCGTGCTCTACGTCGTGCTCGGGTGCGGTGCGATCGGGCTGCTGCTGCAGGCGACGGTGGTCTAGCCGCGGGCGCTAGATCAGCCTGGTCGCGGCGATGCCGCCGAGCACGGCCAGCGCGATGGCGAAGCCAAGATGGGCGTTGGCCGCAAGCACCACCGCAGCGACCAGGCAGCCCAGGATCACGACCAGCCAGGGCGTCCTGCGAACGGTCCGGTTTGGAGTCGCGTCCATGCTCTACAGAAGTTAGCGGGAGTCCTCGCGGGCGATTCGCTCCGCCAGCTCCCCGCCTCGCCCGCGGCAACCGCCCGCGCGACGCGCCTGGGGTCGAGCTCGACACCGCGGCGATCGGCGAGATCAATGAGCTCTTGGCGCTCGGAGTCCTGGCTCGCCCATTGGAGGAACAGCCAGGCGAAGAGGCCGAAGGTGAGCAGGCCGCTCTCGGTCATCATCAGGATCCCGGCGCTGCCCTATCGGCGAGCGGCGTGATGCCCCACTCGGCCTCGCCCTCGGCGTAGTCGGGGTAGAGGGGAGACCCCGCCCAGGCGAGGACGTTGGCGAGAGCGGCGCCAGCGAAGCGCACCGCCAAGAGATAGATCAGCTTGGCGCCATTGCCAAACCAGGCGGGCTTTGGCAGCGGCCCGAGAAGCGGCATCCACATCACGACGCCGAAGAAGCAGAACCCCACGTGCTGGGCGACGTGCAGCGCCGGGCTCTCGAGCACGCCCTAGTAGAGGGCGCCGAGGTGCCACAGGTAGAGGTTGAAGAGCCAAGCGGCAGCGCGACGGCGGGGTGGCCGAGGACGCGAAGCCAGCGCAGCGCCGGGCGGCGGAGGATCGGCTGTAGCAGCGGGCCAGTCAACCCGAGCACGATCAGAAGGGCGCGATGTCGCCGATTAGAAGGTGCTGGGCCATGTGGGCGACGATCAGCTGCTCGGCGATGCCGGCGAGCGGGGGGAGATCGGCGAACAAGACGATCAGGAGCCCGACTCCGAAGCAGGCCTGGGCCACGCGGGTACGGGCTGACCCCGCCTTGAGAGAGTCAGGCACCGCCTGGCGTAGGCGAGACCGATGGCCGCCAGCGCGAGCGGCGCGAGGACCTCGACCAGCGTTGCGATCACGGCGGCCTAGGCGCCCGCCGGCTCCTGGGCGTGCGGCTCATGGACGCCGGCGCGGATCGTCTGCCACGACTGCCAGGTAATCCGCAGGATGACGATCGTGATCGCGAGGCCGATGATCGGATCGCCGATCTGAAGACCGAGGGCGACCACGATCGCGCTCGCGACCACCGCGAGGCTGACGAACCCGTCGACGCGGGCGTGGTTCCCGTCGGCGATCAGCGCCGGGCTCGCCAGCCTGCGTCCGGCACGCAGGCGGATCTGAGCCGCGGCCTCGTTGCCGAGGAAGCCGACGATGCCGGCGGCAGCCAAGGCGCCAAGGTGGTCGATCGCCTCGGGGTGGATGAGGCGGTTGATCGCCTCGGCGCCGGCCACGCAGGCGCTGGCGAAGATCGTCGCGACGACGAAGTAGCCGGCCCAGCGCTCAGCTCGTAGGGAGCGAAGGGCGAACGCGACGCCGACCGGGATCGCGGTCGAAGCGTCGCCGATGTTGTGGATCAGGTCGGCGAGCAGTGCGATCGACCCGGTGGCGAGGAAGACGACGACCTGGAGCGCCGCCGCTACCGCGAGCACCGCGAGGCTCAGTCCGACGGCGCGAAGTCCCGCGCGCGAGCGCTTGATCGAGGGGTCGACGAGGCCGTGCGAGTGGCCGTGGGAGTGCGAATGGGCGCCGTGGTCGGCGTGGGTGTGCGCGTGGGCCACGGCCTAGGCGGTGGCCGTCGCCATCGCCGTCGTGCCGCTCGCGAGTCCGAGACGAAGGTGCTCGACGTGGGACATCGCCTCGGTGAGTAGCTGGCCGACGTGTTCGTCGTGAAGCCGATAGACGACCCGACGCCCGTCGCGCTCGCCAACGACGAGGCCGAGATGCCGAAGGACGCGGAGCTGGTGAGAGACCGCCGATGGCTCCATGCCGACCGTGGACGAGAGCTCGCCGACCGAGCTGGGTGCCTCATACAGGCAGGAGAGGATCCGCAGCCGGCTGGGCGCCGCGAGGGCGTGCATCGTCTCCGAGACCTGCTCTGCCACCCGGGGATCGGCGAGCTCGAGCGGATCGGGATCGCGGCCGTGGCTCATAGGGCCCGATGTTACGTGAACGTCCGTTCAGGCGTTCAGCCAAACCGGCCGGGCATGCACGAGTACCGGCCACGGGTCGTGCTTTGGCCCGACGGCGAGCAGGCGATCAGGCGGCGACGAGCTCCGGGGCCGAAGCCGTGGAAGCGGAGCTGACCACGATCAGCGAGGTTGCCTGCCAGGCGCCCGAGGCAGAGACCTGCGCCCAGATCTCGGCGGAGCTTCTCTCCGGTCCCGACGAGGGCTCGACCGCGACCTTCACGACTCGCAGCCAGCCTCGCTAGCGAAGGCGCAGAGATCAGCCCCTGAGATCGCGAACCCCATCTGTCGTTTTGTGGCGACAGCGACGAGCTCAATCCAATGCGCGTTAATGCTTCTTATGGATACCTGGCATCGAAAACGAGCTTCCACACTGTTGCCCCGCGCTTTCAGCTGGCTGTCTGCGACGACGGACTATCCCCTTAACCGCGAATTGCGGAGTATGCGGTCCGGTGCTGGCTGTACTCGAATACTCCAAGACCGACCCACGCCGCCGTTCATCGTCGCCTCGACAACTCCGCT
>DATFOK010000024.1:0-6892 GCA_035265665.1 Solirubrobacterales bacterium
GCCGAGCTCCAGTGCCGGACCGTCGGCGGCCGCGGCCAACTCGTTCCAGAGCGGCAGATCCGCCGTGTAGGAGCCGAACTCGACCTCCTGCCAGATCGCCGCCTCGCTACGGCCGCGCCTGCCGGTCCGCGAGCTCATGCCCAGAAGTCGGCCGCGAGGCCCCGGTGGGCGAGCATGGTGCGAAGCTCGAGCAGGGCGGTATACGTGGGCAGCGCGAAGAGGCGCGCGGGGGCCGCCGAGACGGCTGTATCGAGGGAGGCGGCGATCGGCTCCCTGACCTCGATCGAGTCCTGCGGCCATCCCGCGTACTTGAGGCGAAGGGCCATCTCGGGCGCGCGGGTGCCCGCGCAGACCACCCGGCGGACGCCGCCGGCGAGCAGCTCGAAGTCGGCGTCCCAGATCCAGGAGATGTCCCGGCCGTCGGCGATCCGGTCGTTCAGAGCGAGCCAGAGGTCGATGCCGCCGTCCCGCGACTCGAGTTGGAGGGTGCGCAGCACCTCGTTTGCGCCCGCCGGGTTCTTGATCAGCAGGATGGAGATCGGCTTGCCCGCGACGTCGATGGTCTCGACCCGCCCGAAGACGGTCTTCGTCGACTCGAGCCCCTGCCGGATCACCTCGAGGGAGACGCCCGAGCGGAGCCCCGCGGTCACCGCCGCGAGGGCGTTGTAGGCGTTGTAGAGGCCGGGAAGAGGGAGGTTCAGCTCGAGGTCGCCCTCGGGCGTGCGCATCCGGATGCGTGAGCCGGAGATGCCATGCAGCTCGATCTCGGTCGCCGCCACCTCCGGGGCCGGCCGGTCCGCGCCGCAGTTCGGGCAGCGGTAGTGACCGAGGTGGCCGACGAAGGCGCGGTCGTAGGCGTACGGATGACCGCAGCGGCGGCAGTGCTTGGCGTCGTGAGCGTGCTGGAGCTCCGGCAGCGCCTGGCTTTCGTCCTCGATGCCGAAGTACGTGACGCCGGGCCTGCGCCGCAGCTCCTTGTCGCGGCCGAGGTCGGCGATCAGCGGATCGTCCCCGTTTAGCGCGAACTCACTGGAGCCCTCGAGTCGCGCGACCAGCTCCGCCCACTCGTCCGCGAGCCGCTCGAGCTCCCCATAGCGGTCGAGCTGGTCGCGGAAGAGGTTGCCGAGCACGAGCAGGCGCGGGCGGAGCTGTGGCGCGACCCCCGGCAGCCATGCCTCGTCGAGCTCGAAGAGGCCCTCGTCGCCGTCCTGCTCCAGCAGGGCGGTGGCGACGCCCCAGTGCATGTTCGAGCCGGCCCGGTTGTGGATCGGCCTGCGCCCGCCGGCACGGAGGACCTCGGAGATCATTCCGGCCGTGGTCGTCTTGCCGTTGGTTGAGCTGATCACGATCGAGCCCCGGTCGAGCTGCGCCGCCAGGCGCTCGATGGCGTCCGGCGCCATCCTGACGAGGAGCCGGCCGGGCAGGGTGGTTCCGCCGCCGCGGCCGCTGCGACGGCTCAGTGCCCCCACGGCGCGGGCGACGCTCCGCTTCGCGCTGAACATCGCGCTCATCGCGGTCGCAGGTTAGGGGGCGGTCCCTCCAGGGCCCGCCTCAGCTCGGCGGGCCGACGAGGGGCCCGGGGGGCGCGATCACCCTCAGGGCCCGCGGGAGCACGCTCAGAGTCGCCGGGAGGTCGGTGAGGTGCTCGCCGTCGGCGTAGACGGCGAAGTCCCGATCGGCGCGGATCTCCACCGTGGCCGCCCTGCGCTCGTCGACCTCCTCGTTGGCGAGGTGGGTCCCCTTGAACGCCTTCGGCAGGCCCCTGATGTAGCGGAGCTTGCTGACGTCGCTGACCGTGATCACGTCGAGCTCGCCGTCGTCGAGCTCGGCGTGCGGGGCGACGAACATGCCGCCGCCGAAGGCGCGGCTGTTGCCGGCCGCCACCGAGTACCCCTCGAACTCGATCGGCTCGCCCCCGTCGAGGACGACAGTGAACCTCGCCGGCCGCCAGGCGATCAGCGCGCGGATGGCCGCGTAGGCGTAGACGAGGTTGCCCCTCACCAGGCGCGCCTCGTTGGCGATCCGGTTGGCGTCGGAGTCGAAGCCGCAGGAGGCGACGCAGAGGAAGCGGCGCCCGTTGGCAACTCCGACGTCGATCTGCCGCTCATGGCCGTCGGCCAGGGCCGCCACGGCTCCGGTGGGATCGGCGGGGATGCCGAGGACGCGGGCGAGATCGTTGCCGCGACCACCGGGGATGATCCCCATCGATGCGTCCGTCTCGGCAAGGACGCCGCCGACCTGACCGACCAGGCCGTCGCCGCTCATCACAACCGGGATCTCTCCAGCCTCGGCGGCCCGTCTTGCCTCCGCGATGCCGTGCTCGAGGCTCTCGGTGCGGATCACGCGATAGGGGATCGAGCGAGCGTCGAGCTGCCTTTGAACCTCTGGCAGCAGCTTCATGGTCCGCCCGCCGGCCGAGTGCGGATTGACCAGCAGAACGTGGGAGCGGTCGGAGTTGATCCGGTGAATCTATTTGGGCTGGCCGTCGGGCCGGCGCGCGACGAAGTAGCTGCCCTCGGCGGCCTCGCCGCTCTCGAAGGGCTCGATGCCGCGCTTCTGGAAGCCGCGGCGCAGGACGGGGTCGGGCGTGTAGAAGGGAGTCCTCGGACCCCAGCTCGCCGCGATCACGGCAAATCCACCCGGACGCAGCACGCGGGCGATCTCGGCGAAGAAGGGCGGCATGTTGAGCTGTGTGACCAGATCGAAGGACTCGTCCTCGAAGGGCAGGTTCGACGCGTCGGCGACCTTGAAGGCGACCCGCCCCTCCGGGTCCAATCCGATCCGCGCCTGGGCCCGGCGCACCATCTCCTCGGAGAGGTCGACGCCGCGGACCCGGGCGTGGGGGAACTCGCGGGCGACCAGCAGTGCGCCATCGCCGAGGCCGGTCCCGATGTCGAGGGCGCGCTCGGGCTCGCGGCGGACGTGCAGCAGTCCGGCTGCAAGTGGAGCGAGGTAGCCGGGTCCCGAGCGATTGACGCGCTGATCCCAGGTGGGCGCGGCCCCCTCCCAGAAGCGGTGGCTCCAGCCACGCAGAAGCGGCCAGGTGAATGGCGCCCGTGCGACCAGCGTGCTGATCGCCCGTCCCATGAGCCTGACCCACGTGGATGGCGGGGAGGGATCGGAGCTCCGGCCGGGCTCGGCGGACACAGCCCGATCATCGCAGGCGCCCAGGGTAGCCTTCGGCGCCTTGATCACGGCGCGAAAAGCCGTCGCGGCCAGTTTCGCGCTGTTCATGGTGGCTGGATGCGGCGGCGGGGGAGAGGAGACCTCGACGGAGGCGCAGCTGCCCGCCGGCTGCAGCCGGGTACAGGCTCCGCCGCCGAAGGAGGCTCAGCTGTCCCCGCCGACCACGACGCTGCGCGGCGCGGCGACGGCGACCGTCGAGACGAGCTGCGGCAGCTTCGCGATCTCGCTCGACACCACGCGGGCGCCGAAGACGGCCTCCTCCTTCGCCTACCTGGCCCGCGAGGGCGTCTACGACAACACGCTCTTCCACCGGATAGAGCCCGGATTCGTGATCCAGGGCGGCGATCCATCCGGGACCGGCAGTGGTGGACCCGGGTACTTCGTCGATGAGCTGCCGCCTGCAAATCTCTCCTATACCCAGGGCGTCGTCGCGATGGCCAAGACCGCCGCGGAGCCGCCCGGTCGCTCCGGCAGCCAGTTCTTCATCGTCACGGTTCCGGATGCAGGCCTGACGCCCGACTACGCGCTGCTCGGGCGGGTGAGTAGCGGATTCGACGTCGTGCAGCGGATCGAGCAGCTCGGGACCGCCGGCGGTAGGCCCAAGGCGCCGGTCCTGATCCGGCGGGTCACCGTCAAGGCCGGGACGTGAGCGCCGAGCAGCGCGGCGCGCTGGAGCCGCGTCCCTTCGAGGTCGCCTCGGACGGTGTGCAACTCGCGGGCGAGGAGGTGGGGGACGGCCCGCCGATCGTTCTCCTGCACGGGTTGACCGCAACGAGGCGGTACGTGGTGCACGGCTCCCTCACGCTGCCTCGGCGCGGCTACAGGCTGGTCTCCTATGACGCGCGCGGACACGGCGAGTCCTCTCCCGCTCTCGACGAGGAGGGATACGGGTACGGGGAGCTGGCCCGCGACCTCGCCGCCGTCCTGGCCGAGCGCTGCCCCGATGGGCCTGCGGTCCTCTGCGGCCACTCGATGGGCTGTCACACCGCGGTGGCCTATGCACTCGATCACGCTGACCGGGTTGAGGCGCTCGTCCTGGCCGGCCCGTCGACGCTCGGGATTCCCGAGACCGACGAGGTCCTCGCCTCCTGGGATCGGCTGGCGGCTGGGCTGGAGCGGGCCGGCGTCGACGGTTTCATGGAGGCCTACGAGGCGGACCTGAGCGTCGATCCGGCCTGGCGGGAGACCGCCGTGCGGATCACGCGGGAGCGGATGGAGCGGCATCGCCATCCCGAGGCGGTCGCGAGGGCCCTCCGCGAGGTCCCTCGCTCGCTGCCCTTCGAGGGCCTGGCCGAGCTCGAGGCCCTCGATGTGCCGTCGCTGGTCGTGGCCAGCTACGACGAGGCCGATCCCGGCCATCCCTACGCTGTTGCCGAGGCCTGGGCCGAGCGCCTGCCTTCAGCGCGGCTGGTGAGCGAGGAGCCCGGCAAGTCCCCGCTCGCCTGGCAGGGCGGCCGCCTCTCGCGGGCGATCGACGATTTCATTAGACCCTGAATGACGGAATGACGACCGAATACGCACCGACTCCCGTAGAGGACTTCCTCGATCCCGACCATCCGACGCTCTTCCCCCGGCTGACGGCGTCGCAGATCGAGTTCCTGAGCAAGATCGGCACCCAATCGTCATTCGCACGCGGGGACCTCGTTTTCGAGCACGGCCAGCGCGAGACCCCGCTGTACGTGGTGCTCAGCGGAGCCCTGGACATCATCGACCGAGCGCCGGAGGGTGACCGCTATTTCACCCAATGCAGGGAGGGGACCTTCGCCGCCGATATCTCCATGTTCACGGGCGAGCCGACGCTCGCGGCCGGGTTCGCGGCCGGACCGACCTCGCTTCTCGCGATCCCGGGGGAGGACCTGCGCAGGGTGGTTGCGACCGAGGCCGAGCTCGGCGACCTCCTGCTGCGAACCATGGTCGTGCGCCGCGAGTGGCTACAGGGTCGCGGCTTGGGCCAGCAGAAGCTGATCGGCTCAAGATGGTCGGGCGATGCGTTCACGGTGCGCGAGCTGCTGGAGCGCAACCTGGTCCCCTTCACCTGGCACGACCTCGCCACCGACGAACAGAGCCGGGCCTTGCTGGATGGGCTCGGGATCGGCGACACCGACTGCCCGGTCCTGGTCCGTTCCGACAACGTCATCCGCCAGGCGACGGTGACCTCGGTCGCCGACAAGCTGGGCCTGCGAGCACAAGTCGACGGCAAGGAATTCGACGTGGTCGTGCTCGGCGGCGGCCCGGCTGGCTTGGCCGCGGCGGTCTACGCCTCATCGGAGGGTCTCAGCACGCTGGTGGTCGAGCGGTTCGCCCCCGGCGGGCAGGCGGGCACGAGCGCTCGGATCGAGAATTACCTCGGCTTCCCGACGGGCCTCTCCGGGGCCGATCTGACCCGACGGGCGACGCTGCAGGCGCGCAAGTTCGGCGCCGTGATCTCCAGCGTCCACGAGGCCGCCGACGTGTCGGAGCCCGGGTCCGGGGGGCTGCGCGAGGTCGGGCTCGCCGACGCCCAGCGGGTGCGGGGCCGCTGCGTGGTTCTGGCCTCGGGCGCCGACTATCGCCGCCTGCCGGCCGAGAATGCGGAGCGCTTCGAGGGCCTGGGCCTCTATTACGCGGCGACCCATGTCGAGGCCCAGCAGTGCTCGGAGGAGGATGTCGTCGTCGTCGGCGGCGGAAACTCGGCCGGCCAGGCGGTGGTCAACCTCGCCGGCCACGCGCGCCAGGTCCACGTCGTGGCCCGGCGGCCGCTCGAGGTTGCGATGTCGCGCTATCTGGTCGATCAAATCGAGACCAAATCAAATGTCCACGTCTGGACCGGATGTGAGGTGCGAGCGCTGGAGGGTGACGAGAAGCTCGAGGCCGTGGTGATCTCCGGCGCGGGTCCCGATCGCCGTGTCGAGACCTCGGCGGTGTTCGCGATGATCGGCGCCACTCCGAGATCGGAGGGGATGGTCGATTTCGTCGGCCAGGACGACAAGGGCTTCGTGGTCACCGGCGAGGAGGCAGGTCAACATCCGGAGTTCTCCCGCCACTGGAACGGTACGGACCGAAGCCCGCTGTTGCTCGAATGCACGCGTCCGGGCGTGTTTGCGATCGGCGACGTCCGAAGAGGCTCGACCAAGCGCGTGGCGGCGGCCGTTGGGGACGGCGCGCTGGTCGTCCGCTCCATCCACGCGTCGCTGGGTGCGCAACAGCCGTAGTGCGGCTGTCTCGGTCGGCCATGTCGCCAACGTATATTTCGGGGCGTGAGCCGGGATGACGGCCATCCGATCCACTACGCCGCGGTGAAGCGCGGCACCGCCGTGTATGCGTCGGACGGTGAGCAGGTTGGCAAGGTCGACGAGGTCGTCGACAACTTCGAGGAGCACATCCTGGACGGGTTCGTGATCGAGATGACGGATGGGGAGCTCCGCTTCGTGGATGCCCCGGAAGTGGCGCGGACGGCGGAGCGCGCGGTTCGGCTGACGATCGACTCGGCCGCGGCGGCGCAGCTACCGCCTCCCGAGCAGGGGCCGCCGAGCTTCAAGCCGCGCCGTGGAGGCCGCTTCAGCAAGCTGTTTGGTGGCAGCTGGCGCCGGCGCTAGACGCCGAGCTTCTTCTTCAGCAGCTTGGCGTTCCGGATCGCATAGCCCTGCCAGTCGTTGTTGAAGTAAGCGAAGACCTCGGTGTCACGGCGCCACTGCGCGACCCGGCGCGCCCAGGTCTCGATCTCGGA
>DATFOK010000025.1:0-9064 GCA_035265665.1 Solirubrobacterales bacterium
TGCTGGTCGGCGATCCGACCTGGCGCGACGCCGTTGCGGTGGCGGCGATGGTGGCCGTCTATCCGTTCGGCGAGTGGGCGATCCACGTCTACCTGCTGCACGCAAAGCCGCTTCGGATCCGGGGCCGCAAGGTCGAGACGATGGCGGCGCGGGCTCACCGCGCGCACCACGAGGAACCGAACGACCTCGACATGGTCCTCCTCTACTGGTGGCAGGCGGCGTTCCTGATGCTCCTCGCGGTGCCGTTCACCGTCGGCGTCGGTGCGTTGATCGTCACCCTGATCGCCGGGCCGGTGCCGCTGGGCGCCCTGATCAGCGCGGGGCTGGCCGGCTTCTGCATGATCTTCCTCTATGAGTGGACCCATTTCCTGATCCACACCGCCTACCGGCCGCGTTCAGCCCCGTACAAGGCGATCTGGAAGAACCACCGCCTGCACCACTTCAAGAACGAGCACTTCTGGCACGGGGTGACCAACAACCTCAGCGACCGGGTGCTCGGCACAAACCCGGATCAGCGCGAGGTCGAAAAGTCGAAGACCGCGAGGACGCTCGATCCGGGAGCCGCGCACTGACGGCTCGGCCTGCCGTGGCCTCGCATCGATGAGCCTCGACGAGCGCTGGATCAGGTCGCTGCACGTCGAGGCGATGCGACATGCCGACCTCCACGGTGGGCACGAGCCGCACATCCTTTTCCAGGCCTCGACGATCGGTGCGCTGCTCGACGGTGCCTTCGAGGGGGACGTCAGCTTCACGGAGCTTGCCGAGCAGGGCGACCACGGACTCGGCACCGTCAACCACCTGGATGGAGAGATGGTGGCCCTGGACGGGCGCTTCTACCGGGCCGATGTCGAGGGCAGGATCGATGAGCTGCCAGGGTCCGAGCGCACGCCGTTCGCGGTGGTCGTCTCCCTCGACCCCGACGTCGACTTCCACCTAGACGAAGCGCCGGATCACGATGCGCTGCTCGCGGCGATCGAAATGCGGATCCCGTCCGACGCCGTCACCAGCGCGGTTCGGATCGACGGGCGCTTCCCGCTGGTGGAGGCCCGTTCGGTTCCCCGCCAGGAGCCCCCGTACCGGCCGCTCACCGAGGTCGTCGCGGATCAGCACGTGTTCCGACTCACCGACATCGAGGGATCGATGGTGGGTTTTCGGTTCCCGGCCTACGCCGAGGGCATCGAGGTGGGCGGCTGGCACTTGCACTTCATCAGCGAGGACCGCTCGTGCGGCGGCCATGTCCTGGATTCGCGCTCCTCGTCTCTCCGTGTCCGGCTGGACTCCTCGTGCGAACTGCATGTCGAGCTTCCCCCCGGCGTCCAGCTGACCGACCCCACGCATGCCGAAAGCACCCACGAGGCGATAGATCGCGTCGAGCATCAGGCGTGAAAGGGCTCACAGAGCCGCTGCCTGGCTGCTCTCGCCCTCCATATCTGGTTCAATCGCCTGCAGGGGCATCGCTAGATCGGAGAAGGACAGATGTTCGAGTGGTCTCGACTCAGGAGCAGGCGCGCCACGTTCGCCGCCGCAGCGGCCGCGCTCGGTGCGGCGGTGCTGGTCGCGTCGGCGCTCGCGTCCGGTGGGTCGCGCCCGACGATCGTCGGGGCTCCCGTCGTCGGCAACGTGCTCAGCGTCGCCTTCTCGGATGAGGACCCGGGCACTTTCGCCAGCACCGGGGAGTTCGACGGGCTCTACCGATGGCAGACCTGTAATCCGGCCACGGCGAACTGCTTCGCCTCCACCGGGCACAGCGACCCCAACTGGAGCGATCTACCGGCAAGCGACCCGAATCCGCACAACAACGCGACCTACACGATCCTTTCCGCGGACCTCGGGCACTTCATCCGCGTCCTCACGCACGACAATAGTCAGGGCGACCACTGGAAAGTCTCGGGTCCGGTCGGCCCGGTAACCGGTCTGCCGACTGCCCAGGCGGCGCCGCCCCCGCTAGAGCCGGAACACGGCATCTCGTTCCTGGTGCAACCGGCCGGTGGGACGGTCAAGATCAAGCCGCCGGGCGCGACCGACTTCAAGACGCTGAACGATCTCCGGAAGATCCCGGTCAACAGCGTGATCGACACTCGCGGCGGCACGGTGAAGCTGACGGCCGCGACCGGCAACCTCGGCGATACGTCGGAGGACAACTCCGTCAACTTCTGGGACGGCCTGATCCGCCTCGAGCAGTCCGGCGACACGAACGCCGCCGCCACGGCGAAGCTGGTCCAGAAGCTGCGCTGCGGAAAGGGCAAGAGGCGCCCCGCGAAGGCCGGCAAGTCCTCGGGTCCCGTCGCGACCACCTCCGCGAAGCGGCGCCGACGAGTCTGGGGCAGCGGGGGCGGCAACTACAAGACCTCGGGGAGCGGCGGCACCGGAAGCGTCCGCGGCACCACCTGGCTCACCAAGGACACCTGCCGGGGCACCTCCTTCAAGGTGACCGACGGTCTCGGAATCTCGGTCTTGGACTTCGACCTCGGTCAGACCGTCGAACTCGGCCCCGGGCAGAGCTACTTCGCCAGGAACCGCTGAGCGCCGCTCGGGTCAGCCCGGGGCCCAGACCCTGATCTCCTCCGCTCGGCCGCGGACCGGCATCGCGTCGACGTAGGCGAGCTCTCCGTCCCGCTCGGAGAGCCGCTCGCGGGTCGAGTCGGCGACGAAGAGGCTGTGACCGCTGCCCTTGGTCATCCCCTCGAGGCGGGCGGCGGTGTTGACCGTGTCGCCGATGGTCGTGAACTCGAGCCGCTGCTGGGAGCCGATGTTGCCGGCCATGACGGGGCCGCTGTTCAACCCGATGCCGATCTGGAACTCGGCGCCGACCTCGTTCTCTCGCATCCACTCATTCACCTTCGGCAGCCGAACCTCGAGCATCTCCTTCGCGGCAGCCAAAGCGCGGTCGGCGTGGTCGTCCATGTCGATCGGGGCGCCGAAGGCGGCCATGATCCCGTCGCCCATGAAGGAAATCAGGGTGCCACCGTGGTCCATGACCGCCGAGGTCATCTCCTCGTGGTAGGCGTTGAGGACCTCCAGGACCTGGCCGGGGTCGCGGGCCTCGGAGAAGGTCGTGAAGCCCCGGATGTCGCTGAACAGAATCGTGACATCCATGCGTGTGCCCTCGAGGCGGAGGTCGTCGTCGGTGCGGGCCAGGACCTGGCCGACCACGGACTCGGGCACGAAACGGGCGAAGGTGTCCCGGACGCGGCGGCGGATGAAGGCCTCGCGGACGTAGTAGACGAGCAGGGAGCCAACCAGAGAGAGGCCGAGGGCGATCATCGGATAGAGGACCGGAACGATGCGGCCCGAGTTGAAGGCAAGCTGGGCGCTGACGAGGTAGAGGGCTGCGGCGAGCAGGCCGAGTGCTAGGGCGCGGATCGGCGAGAGCCGATAGCTCGCCAGCGGCGCGATAAGGCCCATCACGGCAATCAGGAAGAGATCGAGGCCGAGCGGGGTCGAGCGGAGCGGAAAGTCATCGAGCGCCGTCGCGATTGCATTCGCGTTGATCTCCGCCCCCGACATCAGGTCGTTCCCGCTGGTGGGAGTCTTGGCCAGGTCCTTGAGGGTCGGGTCTGATGCCCCGATCACGACGACCTTGTCGTTGAAGAAACCGGGTGGGAACTGGCCATTGAGGACGCGGGAGAAAGGAACCGACGCGTAGGTGCCCGGACCACCCGCGTAGTCGATCCAGGCCGACGGGCCGCCCATCTGGTCGGTCGTGATCGTCTCGCCGGAAGCGATCTCGGCCGCGACCAGCGGGAATGTCTCCATATTTCCCACCTCGAAGGGGGCCCGTCGGCGGACGCCATCGGAATCCTCGCCAAGTTGGGTGTTGCCCGCGCGGGCCTTGATGTCGTCGAGGATCGCCTGGCCGCCGAAGACGCCGCTGCGGCCCTGCGGGTCCGGTTGGCTGTCGGCGAGCACCACCTTGTTCGGAGCGCGTGCGACCGAGTTGATCAGGGCGTTGTCCTCCCTGGCCTTGGTGGGCTGGAGGAACTCGACGTCGTAGGCGATGGCCTTCGCGCCGTCGCGGTTGACAGCGTCGATCACGCGGGCGTGCAGCGAGCGCGGGAATGGGAAGCGGACCGGCAGCTCGCGCGACGTCGTGTCGTCGATCAGGACGAGCGCGATGTCGTCCCGCGGCTGCTCGTCGCCGCGGATTGAGAAGCGGGTGTCGACGCTGGCGAGCTCGGTGTCGTGGGACAGGCCGGTGGCGTAGAGGAGCAGCGCGATGCCGGCCGAGGCGATCGCGACCGCTGCGAGCAGATGCCCGTAGGCCCCGCCTTTGACTGCGGACTTCATTTCCTCCTCCCGCCCCTTGCGGTGAGATCAAATTCAATCTATATCGGGGCGACTGGATTTGAACCAGCAACCTCGGCCACCCAAAGGCCGCGCGCTACCAGGTTGCGCCACGCCCCGATCGCCACGAGTCTAGGGTGTCGTCCCCGTGGCAGAGGTCCTTCCCCTTCAGGCGGTGCACTACGACCTCGGCAAGGTCGCGGCCACCGACGTCGTCGCTCCTCCCTACGACGTGATCGACGAGGTCCAGCGTGCCGAGCTCACCGTCCGCTCGCCCTACAACGTCGTCGAGCTCGACCTGCCGCGCGATCCGGACGGCGGCGACCCCTACGAGCACGCCGCCGAGCTTTTGAGCCAGTGGGCCGACGAGGGCGTCCTGGCCCGGGACTCCGAGCCGACCATCTGGGCGCTCGAGCAGGACTACGGCGCTCCGGACGGCTCGCGACTCACTCGCCGCGGGTTCCTGGCCCGGGTCAAGCTCGCTCCCTATGGCGAGGGGATCCGGCCACACGAGCGCACCCAGCCCGGGCCGAAGGAGGACAGGCTCCGGCTGACGCGAGCAACCAGGCACAACCTCTCGCCCATCTTCGCCCTCCATCCCGGCGACGCCTGGCCTCATCTCGAGTCGGCCCTTGGCGGCGATCCCTGGGGAGAGGTCACGGACGGAGACGGCACCACCCACCGCGTCTGGCGGATCGAGGACGTCGAGCTCCATCGGGCGGTCGCCGAGGAGCTCGCCCCCGGCGAGCTGCTGATCGCCGACGGCCACCACCGCTACGAGACCTCACTCGCGTACCAGGCGGAGGTCGGCCCGGGTGGCCCACAGGACTACGTGCTGATGGCACTGGTCTCGCTCGAGGACCCCGGTCTCACGGTCTTCCCCACCCACAGGCTGATCTCCGGGCTCGCGGACGACCCAGCGAGGCAGGAGGCGCTCGGCACCGGACTCAGGGAGCTGTTCGAGATCGAGGAGGTCTCCACAGACCGGCTCGACTCTGCCGGGATCGAGGGGGTCGGCGTCTTCGGCTATGTCGACTCGCATTTCGAGCGGGCCTACCGGCTGCGACTGGCCTCCAACCCAGCGCTCGACCGGGCGCTCACCGGGCACTCCGAGGCCTATCGAACGCTCGACGCCGCGATCCTCGAGGAGCTCGTCCTGAAGGGAATCCTCGGGATGAGCGCCGAGGACATCGCCGCCAAGCGCGGGATCGGTTACACGCCGAGCATGGACGACGCCCTGGCCAAGCTCGACGCCGGCGACTACCAGACGGCCTTCGTGCTTCGGCCGACCCCGATCGACCAGGTCCGCGAGGTGGCCGCGGCCGGGGAGACCATGCCGCCGAAGTCGACCTACTTCTTCCCCAAGCTCCTCACCGGGCTCGTCTTCAACCCACTGAGCTGACCGCCTGGTCGAGCGCCGGTCGCCGCCTCAGCCTCCTTTCGCCCGTTGGATAAGGTCGGTTCGTGGTCAAGATCTACACGCGCAAGGGCGACGACGGCACGACGAGCCTCTGGTACGGCGGCCGAGTGGCCAAGACCGACGTGCGGACCGAGGCCTACGGGTCGATCGACGAGGCAAACTCCGCGCTCGGCGTCGCGCGCGCGTTGTGCAAGCGGGATGACCGGTCCGGCCTGCACGCCACGATCCTCTCGCTCCAGCGGAACCTGTTCGTCGCCGGTGCCGAGCTGGCGACCGCGCCGGAGGCGGCCGACCGGCTCGAGGATGGGGTCAGCCGGATCACCGACGAGATGGTCGAGGCGGTCGAGGCGGACATCGACACCTACATGGGGCAGGTCGAGCTCCCGCCCCACTTCGTCATCCCGGGAGGCACCGAGCTCTCGGCCGCGCTCGACGTGGCGCGCGGGGCCATCCGGCGAGCGGAGCGGCGCGTGGTCGAGCTACGCGACTCCGACGGCCTGGCCTCCGAGGCCGTGCTCCGCTACCTGAATCGGGCCTCAGATCTCGCCTTCGCGCTGGCTCGCTTTGCGGACGAGGAGCAGCCGCAGATCTTCGAGGGACGGGAGGGCGGCTGATGCCAAGCGCCGTCGCCCGCCGGCGCCAGGGCTACGAGCACGAGATCGAGACCCGCGAGCACCGGCTGGTCGCCGACGAGCCGCCGGATAAGGGCGGAACCGACCGTGGGCCGAAGCCGACCGAGCTGCTCGCCGCCTCGCTGGCGAGCTGCACCGCGATCACGATCGAGATGTACGCCGACCGCAAGGAGTGGAACCTCGGGACCGTGGAGGTCGCCGTCGACTTCACGGAGGCGACCACCGATGAACCGCCGAGGTTCCGAGTCGAGATCAAGACTCCCGCCGAGCTCTCCGACGAGCAGCGCGAACGGATCCTCGTCATCGCGGGCAAGTGCCCGGTGCACCGGGCACTTGCCGCCAACGACGTCGAGATCGACGATTCCCTCGAGTTGATCGGGGCGTAGATGGACCTCGGCCTCAGCGGTCGCGCCTGCGTGGTGACCGGCGCCAGTCGCGGCATCGGCCGCGTCACGGCCCAGATGCTCTGCGCCGAGGGGGCCGACGTGCTCCTCGTCGCCCGCAGCGAGGACCAGCTGGTGGAGGCGGCGGACGAGTGCGCGGCGGCCGGGGAGTCGGCAGGTGGCCGCGCGGAGTCCCTGGTCGCGGACGTGGCGGATCCCGGCGCGGCCGAACTGATCGTCCGCGAGGCCGAGGGCCGCCTCGGCCAGCTCGATGTCCTTGTCAACAATGCCGGCACGGCGAGGTGGCGCGACCTCGATGACGTGCCGGACGAGGACTGGTACGCGGCCTGGGAGCTGAACGTGATGGCGCCGATGCGGCTGATGCGTGCGGCCGCCCCGGCGATGCGGGAAAGGGGCTGGGGACGGATCGTGAACGTCTCGAGCACCGCGGGCAAGCGGCCCTCCGCGTCGATGCCCGAGTACTCCGTGGCCAAGGCGGCGGAGCTCTCCCTCTCCCGCCTCTACGCCGACCGCTTCGCCCCCCACGGAGTCCTGATCAACGCGATCTGCCCCGGACCGGTCAAGTCCGCGCTCTGGATGGACGAGGGCGGCCTGCTCGACCAGTCGAAGGAGCTGGGCGGGTACGAGAGCCGCGAGGAGGCGCTCGACGTCGCCGGGTCCAAGCGGCCGATCGGCCGTTTGGCCGAGCCGGAGGAGATCGCCGGCGCCATCGTCTTCCTCTGCTCGGAGCACGCCTCGTACACGTCCGGCGCCGCATGGAGCGTCGATGGCGGAACGGTCCAGGTCATTATCTGAGCTCCTGCTCGACGCGGCCGAGGCCGCGAAGCTCGAGGCGCACGGTCGCACCGAGGCCGCGGTCCTCGTCCCGATGCACGGCTGGCCGGAGCGCCCCGGTCTCGTCTTCACCGAGCGCCGCTCGGACCTGAAGCGCCACGCGGGCGAGATCTCCTTCCCCGGTGGGCGGAGGGACGAGGGTGAGGAGCTGATCGACACCGCGCTGCGAGAGGCCGAAGAGGAAATCGGACTCTCGCGCGACAACGTCCAGATGGTCGGCGCCCTGCCCCCGATCGGGACCTTCGTCACCAACTACAAGATCACTCCCTTCGTCGGGCTGATCGAGGAGGGCCTGCGCTTCGAGCCCAACCCGACCGAGGTCGAGAGCGTCCTGGTCGCCTCGCTCGAGGACCTCGCCGACGGCTACGAGAAGAGGCGGCTGGTGCGCCGCGGCGTACCGATCAAGACCGACACCTACCTGATCGGCGACAAGCTGATCTGGGGAGCGACGGCCCGGATCCTGGCGATGCTGTTCGAGCGGCTCAAGCCTTGAGCGAGTCGCGTTCAAGTAAGCGACGACCGAACCGATTAGTTTCCGGACGAGGGCCCGTCTATAGGGACATGAGCAAGGTGAGAGCGCACATCTCGGTCTCCATCGACGGCTACGTGGCCGGCCCCAACCAGACCCAGGACAACCCTCTCGGCGAGGGCGGTGAACAGCTCCACGACTGGGTGGTCGAGCTGAAGTCGTGGCGGGAGCCCCACGGCAGGGAGGGTGGCGAGGTCAATGCCAGCACCGAGGTGGTCGAGGAGGAGAACGCCAACGTCGGCGCCGAGATCATGGGGCGGGGCAAGTTCGGCCCTCCGGACGGCGGCCCGTGGGGCGACGATCCATGGCAGGGCTGGTGGGGCGAGGATCCGCCCTTCCACAAGCCGGTCTTCGTCCTAACCCACCACGAGCGCGAGCCATTGACCCTCTCGGACACGACCTTCATCTTCGTCACCGACGGGATCGAGTCGGCGCTGGCTGAGGCGCGAGAGGCTGCCGACGGCAAGGACGTCTTCCTCGGTGGCGGTGCCGACAGCATCAACCAGTACCTGGCGGCGGGACTGGTGGACGAGATCGAGCTGCACGTCACCCCGATCCTGCTGGGCGGCGGCGAGCGGCTCTTCGACGGAGTCGGCGACTTGAAGCTTGAACAGCTCCGCGCGGTCGAGGCACCCGGGGTAGCGCACCTCAAGTACCGCGTCGTGAGGTGACCGGGGCGGCCGGCCCACCGACGCCGGCCGGCCGCTCCATCACCAATTTGCTTTAGGCGTCCTTCTCGATGGGGACGTCGACCAGGTTCCCCCACTCGGTCCACGACCCGTCGTAGTTCTTGACGTTGCCCTCGCCGAGCAGCTCGTGGAGGACGAACCAGGTGTGGGCCGAGCGCTCGCCGATGCGGCAGTAGGCGATGATCGGGTTGCCGTCCTCGATCACGCCCTTGCCCTGGTAGAGCTCGCGCAGCTCATTGGCCGACTTGAAGGTT
This sequence comes from Solirubrobacterales bacterium, assembly GCA_035265665.1. GTDB lineage: Bacteria > Actinomycetota > Thermoleophilia > Solirubrobacterales > 70-9 > DASUPK01. The sequence goes on from DATFOK010000025.1 coordinate 9,047, forward strand.
CCGTCCTCGTTCACGGCC
>DATFOK010000026.1:0-4217 GCA_035265665.1 Solirubrobacterales bacterium
AGGTCCGCGGAGATGCGCACGATCGCCGAGGTGATCGGGGCAGCGAGGATCAGCCCCACCGCGCCGAACAGGGCCCCGCCGGCGATCGTCACCACCAGGACCGCGAGCGGATGGATGCCGAGGGCGGCCCCGTAGGCGACCGGCTGGACCAGCTGCTGCAGGGGGCCGTTGGAGAGCAGCTGGATCACGATCATTCCGCCCGCGGCCTCCGGTCCTGCTCCGCCGAGCGCGAGCAGCACCGAGAAGGCGCCGGCGGTCCAGGCCCCGAGGTACGGGATGAAGCCCCCGACGAACGTGATCACGGCGATCGTGCCGACGAGCGGCACACCCAGCGCCAGCGCGCCGCCGCCGACCAGGACCGCCGAGAACGCCGCGACGATCGTGACGCCGAGGAAGTAGCCGCGGAGCGACTGGGCGGTGCGCCCGACGCTAGTGCGTGCGACATCGGTGGGGACCCCCATGTGGCGCTCGCTCCAGGTGCGGATCGCGGGTCCGTCCTTCAGCAGGAAGAAGAGGCTGAGGACGGTCATCACGAGGAAGAACGCCAGCGACCCGAGCTTCTCGATCCCACCGGCGAGCCCGCTGAGCAGGGCGTGGAAGCCCGCGCTGGTCCCCGAGCTGATGTCGTGGTTCGCCCCATGGGCCTTGGACTCGCTGATGCCGAGGTCCTTGAGCCAGCCCTCGATCCTGTCGGCGCCCGCGGTGAGGTGATCGCTGATGCCGGAGGCCTCGGTACCGACCCCGCGGAGAACGAGGTAAGCGGCCAGCGCGCCGGCCGCGACGATGGCGAGAAGGACCAGGGCGGCACCCAGCGCCCGCGGAACACGCCGGCCCTTGAGCCATGACACCAGGGGCTCCGCCACCGCCGCCACCACCCCGGCGACGATCACCGGAACGACTATGACCTGAGTCAGCGAGAGGATCCAGATCAGCCCCACCAACAGGAGGACGACGCCGACGAAAAGCCAGGAGGTGAAGCCGAGGTCGCGAAGCCACTGAGGGGCCGTGAACAACCCCGTGAGCTCGCGCGGGTCGATCTCTACGAACTCGTCCCCGGCCTGAGCTCCAGATCCCCGCCGACGGAGCAGTCGGCCACGAATCATCGGCCGATCCCCTTCATGATGATCACCTAATCACACGGCATGGACAGCTTGACCTACATCGGCCACGCGACCACTCTCCTTCGACTCGGCCGTGGCTCGCTCCTCACCGACCCGATGCTCAGGAACTGGCTCGGACCACTCCAGCGGCAGGGACCGCCGCCGTCGCAGGAGCTCCCTCGGATCCCCGACGCGGTGCTCATCTCGCACCTGCATCGGGATCACCTCGATCTGCCGTCGCTTCGCCGATTCCCTCGGGAGACGCCGGTGGTCGTTCCGCGCGGAGCCGCCAGGTGGGTGAGGAGTGTGGATGCCGATCGGATCTGTGAGGTGAGCCCAGGCGAGACGATCTCGGTGGGCGAGATCGAGGTCACAGCGGTGCGGGCCGAGCACGATGGGCACCGTGGCCGGTGGGGAGCTGAGATCGAGCCGCTCGGATACGTGATCCGAGGAGGCGGTCGGACTGTCTACTTCGCCGGTGACACGGACCTGTTCGGAGAGATGTCAGAGCTCCCGCCGCTGGACCTCGCCCTGCTGCCGGTCTGGGGCTGGGGGCCGTCCGTGGGCGAAGGACATCTGGACCCCGAGACGGCGGCGCGGGCGCTGGCGCTGCTTCGGCCTCGCCTCGCGGTGCCGATCCACTGGGGGACGTTCTACCCCGTCGGCGTGCGGCGGCTGCGACCGGAGCCCCTCGTTCGGCCGCCACTCGAGTTCGCCCGGATCGCGAATGAGCTGGCGCCGGAGGTAGACGTGCGTGTCCTCCAGCCCGGCTCCGAGACCTCGCTGGAGAGCGGATGAGCGACAGGTTCGGAATCGGCCACGCGGTGCGAGCCCTCCTCCTGTGGCTGGTGATCGCCCTGGTCTTCTGGGCCACGACCGCAGTGTTGCCCGGAATCGACGTCCCGAGCTTCGAGGCCGTCCTGCTTACCACGGTGCTGATCGCATTCCTCAACGCGGTTCTGTGGCCGCTTCTGATCCGGGTGCTCCTGCCACTGACGGTCTTGACCTTCGGCGTGGGCTCCCTGGTCCTGAACGCGGCGATCGTCTCCCTCTCGATCAGGATCGTCGACGGCTCCACACCCGGCTTCGGCAGCGCGGTCGTGGTGGCCTTCGTCCTCGCGGTCAGCCTGATGCTGCTCGCGCCGGTACTCGGCGTCGACGACGACGCCCGCCAGCTCCGCGTCGTTCGCCGCCGGGCTCGCCGGGTCAGCGACGCCAACCGCACGGACGTGCCTGGCGTGATCATGTTCGAGATCGACGGTCTCGCTGATCCCGTCTTGCGGCGGGCGCTCAGGGAGGGACATGCTCCAACTATGGCCAGGTGGCTGGAGCAGGGAACGCATCGGATCGTGCCGTGGGAATGCGACCTCTCCTCGCAGACCGGCGCCAGCCAGGCGGGATTGCTGCTGGGGAGCAACGAGGACATGCCTGCCTTCCGCTGGTACGAGAAGGAGAGCGGGAAGACGATCGTCTCCAACCACGGCAAGGACGCGGTGGAGCTGGAACGGCGCCGCTCGGACGGCGGCGGCCTGCTGGCCGTGGGGGGCGCCAGCCGGGGCAACATGTTCTCGGGAGATGCGCCCCACTGCTCTGCGACGATGAGCGTGCTGCGCAACCGCGAACGCTCCAGCGCGCGGGAGTACTTCGCCTACTTCGCCGACCCCTATGGCTTCACGCGCACGATCGCGCTCTACCTCTGGGACGTGCTGCTCGAGCTACGCGCCGCCCGCCGGCAGCGGCGGCGCGGCGAGGAGCACATCGACCGCGGCGGCCTGTATCCGCTGATGAGAGGGGCGATTACGGTTGTCATGCGCGACCTGAACGTCGCGACCCTGCTCGGCGACATCATCGAGGGCACGCCGGTCGTCTACTCGACCTTCGTCGGCTACGACGAGGTCGCCCATCATTCCGGCATCGAGGAGCCCGACGCCTTCGCGGTGCTCAAGCAGCACGATGCGCAGCTCGCCCGTCTCGAGCGCGCCATCGAAAAGGCCCCCCGCCCCTATCACCTGGTGGTGCTCTCGGATCACGGGCAGAGCCAGGGCCGTCCGTTCCGGCAGCGCTATGACGTCGAGCTCGAGGAGCTCGTGAGGAGCGCTCTCGCGGACGGCGAGGTGTACGCGCCTCCCGCTCCGGACGAGGGCCTGAGCTCGCTCGGCGGCGCGCTCACCGATGCCCGGGACGAGTCGGGGCCGGGTGGCAGGATCATCGCTCGCGCGACCCGGGACCGCGTCGTCGATGGCAACGTCGTCCTCGGGCCCAACCGCGCCGCCGTCGAGGAATCGACCAAGGACGCCTCGGACCACGCCGCCGTCGTCCTCGCCTCGGGCGGCCTCGGTCTGATCTCGCTGCCCGGCGGCAAGCACCGCCTGTCGATCGCCGAGATCGAGTCGGCGCACCCTCGCCTGATCAGCACGCTGGCGAGCCATCCCGGCATCGGGTTCGTGATGGTGCGCGACGACGACCAGGACTCCCTGGTGCTGGGCTCCGGGGGCACTCGGCGCCTCAGCGACGACCACGTCACCGGCGAGGATCCGCTGGACGGGTTCGGGCCCAACGCGGCCGACCACCTCCGCCGCACCGACGGCTTCGCCCACTGCCCCGACATCCTCGTCAACTGCATGTACGACGTCGAGGCCAACGAGGTCGCGCCGTTCGAGGAGTTCATGGGGTCGCACGGGGGTCTCGGGGGCTGGCAGAGCCGCCCCTTCGCCTTGGTGCCGGCGAGTTGGAGCCAGCCCGAGGAGCCGATCGTCGGGGTGCGGGCGATGCACGACGCGATCAGGGCGTGGCTGACCGAGACGGGCGTGGGACTCAAGCCGCACTCTGAGAATCAGCGCTAAGGGCAGAGCGCCTCAGCCTGACGCTTGATCCAAGCTGGCGAGTGCCTCGTCGTCGAGCACGAGGTCGGCTGCGGCGAGGTTCTCCTCGAGATGTTGGAGCGAGGAGGTACCCGGGATCAGCAGGGTGTTCGGCGCGAGCGCCAGGAGCCAGGCGATGGCGACCTGTGATGGCAGCGCGCTGAGGCGTTGCGCCGTAGCGCGAACCGCCGGGTGCTCGAGGACGGGCTTACGTGCGTCGAACGCCGAGCCCAGCGGGAAGAACGGCACGAACGGA
>DATFOK010000027.1:0-27958 GCA_035265665.1 Solirubrobacterales bacterium
AAGGCCGCGCGGATGAAGGACGCCGGCGAGCGCTCCGACCTCGAGGCCGGGATGGCGAAGCTGCTCGCCTCCGAGACGGGCAAGGAGGTCGTGGAGGAGTCATTCCGCATCCACGGCGGCTACGGCTACTCGAAGGAGTACGAGATCGAGCGGCTCTACCGCGATGCGCCGCTGCTCTTGATCGGCGAGGGGACCTCCGAGATCCAGCGGATGGTGATTGGCAAGAAGCTGCTCGAGCGGCACAAGGTCTAGCCGGCAAAGGCCACTTCCTAGACTGGCGGAGGTGGCCGAGAATCAAAGGGTTGCGCTGGTCAGTGGAGCGAACCGCGGCATAGGCGCCGAGATCGCGCGCCAGCTCGCGGCGGACCATCGGTTCGTGGTCTTCGCCGGAGCGCGACGTCCGGACGAGGTCGAGAAGGTCGACGAGATCGTCCCGATCGAGCTCGACGTCACCGACCAGAGGACCATCGACGCAGCACAGGAGCGGATCGGCGCCGACCCCGGCCGGCTCGACGTCCTCGTCAACAACGCCGGTGTCTACGGCGATCCCATCGGTGCCGCCGACTACGACCTCGATCGCGCACACGAGGTGCTCGAGGTCAACACCTTCGGGCCCTGGCGGCTGATCGAGGCCTTCCTGCCGCTGATGCGGTCGAGCTCGCAGCCGCGGATCGTCAACGTCTCGAGCGGAGCGGGCCAGCTCTCGGACATGAACGGCGGACGCGCCGCCTACCGCGTCTCGAAGGCGGGGCTCAATGCGCTCACGCGCACGCTCGCCTCCGACGAGCGCTGGGTCAAGGTGAACACGATGTGTCCGGGCTGGGTACGGACGGACATGGGCGGATCCGCTGCGCCGCGATCCGTCGAGGAGGGGGCGGACACCGCCATCTGGCTGGCAACGCTGCCCGACGACGGCCCGACCGGCGGCTACTTCCGCAACCGCAAGCCAATACCTTGGTGACATGGCTTCGACGCAGGACCTGATCAAGACCGCGATTGAGCGCTTCCAGGCCGAGGTGCCGGCGCTCGCCCCGCTCAAGCTGGTGTTCGAGCTCGAGCTGCGGGGGAGGGGGGACGTCCAGATGTTCCGGGTCGAGCTGCCTGGTCCGAAGATCACGAAGGCCGCGTCGACCGAGGACGCGCGAGTGACGGTGTCGATCCAGCGCTCGGATTTCAATGAGCTCGCCACCCAGGGCCACGTCCACGACTACATCGATGCGGTCGAGAATGGCCGCATCCGCGCGAGCGGCGATCCGAACATTCAGAAGCTGGTCGCCCAGGTCGTCCAGCGCCACGAGGAGCGAGTCCGGACCAAGAAGGTCCACTAGCGCGGGTGCAGCCGCGACGGATCGATCCGGCGGGTCTGGCGCGTCTTCGCGCAGCTACCCAGCTAATCCACCGTCCGGCCTCCGCGCGCGATCCTGCCGAGATCGCCCGGTCGATCGGGGGCGCCCAGGCCCAGGACGTCTACGCCGGCCCCCAGCATTTCCGCTCGCGGAGCAGAAATCTGACGGCCGAGGACATCAGGCGGGCGAGGACGGAGGAGCGGTCGCTGCTTCGGACCTGGGTGATGCGGGAGACGATCCACATGATCCCGGCGGAGGACGCGGCCTGGTGGCTTCCCGTATTCGAGCCCGCGATGGAACGGTGGACGCGGCGGCGGCTGGGTCAGCTCGGCATGCCCGCCGGGCAGGAGGACCAAGCGCTGAGCCTCATCGCGCGCATGCTCGAGCGTGACGGGCCGCTCACCCGGAGTGAGATCGCCGAGCGCCTCGAGCGCGAGCGGATCGAGCTCAACACCTACACACGCCTCCACGTGATGCGGTTGGCTGTGGTCTCCGGGATCGCTTGTCTGGGCCCGGACCGTGGCGCTACCACCTGTCTGGTCCGCCGCGAGGACTGGCTCGGGAAACTGCCGCGCTTCGACCGCGGCAAGGCCCTCGCCGATCTCGCCCGCGTGTACGTTCGCGCCTTCGCTCCGACGACCGATCGGGACTTCGCCTACTGGTCCGGCCTGCCGCTGCGCGACGTCCGCGCCGGCCTCGCAGCGATCTCGAAGGAGGTCGACGAGGTCTCGGTCGGGGGCGAGTCGATGCTGACGCTCCGTGGCCGGCTGCCGCGGCTGCCGCGCCGCGGCCAGGTGCGGATGCTCGGCAACTTCGACACTTACCTGCTCGGCTGGAAGGACCGAATCTTCTCGGTCGCCGGGAAGCACGCGATTCACGTGAAGGAGGGGGGCGGGGGCTGGATCCGGCCGGTGATCGTCGAGGACGGCATCGTCGTCGGAGGCTGGCGCTCCTCGCGGAAGGACGGGCGGCTCGAGATCGCGCTGAACCTCCCCAAGGCGGAGCGCAGGCGGCTCGGCGCCGCGATCGAGGCGGAGATTGCCGACCTCGCACGCTTCGAAGGTGTGGAGGCCGGGATTGCGTGACCCAAGTACCATGCCGCGCCGATGAGCGACGAGAACCATCAGCTGACCACCGACCAGGCCGAGCGAGAGTCCTCCGGCGCACACCCGTACGGACGCTACCTCGAGGAGTTCGAGGTCGGGGCGGTCTACAAGCACTGGCCGGCAAAGACCGTGACGGAGGCGGACGATCATCTCTTCTGTCTGCTCACGATGAACCACCACCCGCTGCACATCAACGACGTCTATGCGTCGCAGTCGCAGCAGGGGCAGAACGTCGTCGTCGGGCCGCTGGTCTACTCGCTCGCGCTGGGCATGTCAGTGAGCGACGTCTCGGGCAAGGCGATCGCGAACCTCGCGACCGAGGAGCTCAAGCACCCCGCGCCGGTCTTCCATGGCGACACGCTCTTCTGCGAATCGGAGGTGCTCGAGGTCCGTCCATCCGAGTCCAAGCCGGACCGTGGCGTGGTCAAGGTCCACACCCGCGTCTACAAGCAGGATGGGACACTGGTGGCGGAGTTCAAGCGGGCGGTGCTCGTGCCCAAGAAACCCAACGGCGAAGCCCCTGCGTCCCAGGGGAACGTCGACTGAAGAGGAGATCGTGAATCTCAAGAGACTTACGGACCGTGCCAAGAACCTGGTCAACAAGCGTGGCGGAACGGACGCCCTCAAGGAGGACGCCGAGGAGCTCAAGGACATCGCCAAGGGCGAGGGGAACCTGAAGGACAAGGCGAAGGCGGCCGGCAAGGCGGTCAAGGACCCCGGCGCTCCCGGCGAGGAGCGGCAGCAGCCGGCCGAGTAGCTGGAGCGCCGGGGGACCGGCGCTAATCGAATACTCAACGGAGGAGGATCGCCGCCGGATGGGTGGGCGAGCACGTCGTGCGGCGCTGATCGCGATCGTTGTCGGAGCGATCGCCTCTGGCTCTGCGCCCGCGCTGGCCGATTCACTGCTCGTTCCCAACACGAACTGGACGGCGCTGCCGCCGCCGCTGCCGGGGACCCCGGACCAGCGGCAGCCCGGCCCTGTCCCCAACTGCGAGACGCCCTCCGTTCATTGCATCGACACGGAGATAGAGCGCATGACCGAGCTCCGAGACCGGCTCGGCTGCGACCACCGTGCCGTCTTCCCGACCACCTACCTCGAGCTCACCAAGGAGATCAGGCGGACGGTCGAGACCGATGCGGACAGATTCCAGGATCTGAACTACCTGTACACCGAGGACGCGCTCTTCGCGAATTTCTACTTCGACACGTGGAGGCCTGGGAGAACGGAGGACGGGTCGCGCCCGCCTGGCGGATCGCCTTCGAGCAAGCCGCAGGCGGCCAGATCACCGCCGCTCAGGAGATGCTGCTCGGGATCAACGCGCACGTCCAGAACGACATGCCCTTCGTGATCGCGGCGCTCGGCGTTCGCACCCCGGATGGGGCATCCCGCAAGCCCGACCATGACTTCGTCAACGAGGTGCTCAATCGCGGCTACGAGCCGGTCGTCGAGGCGATCCGGCAGCGCTACGACCAGCTGATCGGGGTGACGAACCCGGCAGTTGTCCCGGCCGACAACATCGCCGGCCTCGAGATGGTCCGGGTCTGGCGCGAGCTGGTCTGGCGGAACGCGGAGCGACTGCTGACGGCCCCGACCGAGGCCGCTCGTCAGCAGGTGGCTCACCAGATCGAGGCGAACGCCGCGGCCTGGGCGACGGGGATCGCGCTTACGCAGGTGCCGGGGATCCGGGCGAGCCGCGACTCCTACTGCCGGACGCAGCTGGGTCTCTAATGCGCCTCGTCCGGCGCGTGCGCCGGCGGGCGTGACTCCTCGGCCAGCGAAGTGATCTCGAGCACGCCGCGGGAGGCCTCCTCGAGGACCTCGGTGGCCTCCTCCGCCGAGCGGGCGTAGAGCTCGACCAGCAGGTGGACGATGATCCGCTCCTCGTCGTGCTTGTGGAAGCGGACGTGGGTGAAGAATTCGCGCGTCCCGGCCTCGCCGAAGGAGCCGTAGGTGAGCGACTCCGCCGCCTCCGGCCCGGAGCAGCTTTCGACCTGATCCTGATCGACGGTGACCGTGCAGGAGGCGACCCAGGGAGTGCCGGCAACCATCCGCTCCCAGCGGTCCTCGATCGGGACGACCCTGTCGTCCTGGATCGTCAGGTGGGGCTGGTCATGCAGGCAGCGCAGGCACTGGACGACGGCCTCCTGGACCTCGTCTAGCCGCTCCGCCGGCTCGCCGCTCTCCGGGTCGATGCGAAGAATCGCGTCGTAGTGCATCTGGACCTCTAGATCTCGTGCCCAGCAGCGGTAACAGCGCAGCCACGCCGAGCGGTCTCCGTTGAGCTCGCTCATCTCTCCCTATTGAAGCGCCCCGCAGCCCCCGGCGCCAGCCTCGCGGCCCTCAGCGGCTCAGGCCTCCCAGTGGATCAGCTTGTTCTGCGCCTTGCAGTTGACAACCACCACGCGGCCACGGGAGCTCCTGCCACTGCAGCTGAAGCCCTGGACCCGGCCCTTCCTGGTCTTCTTGAACTCCCTGACGATCCTCTTCGCCTTCCAGCAGGGCGTGCCGCCCTTGACGGTCACGCCGCCGCCGCAGTTCGTCGCGGCCGAGGCACCTCCGGCGAGGAGCAGCCCGATACAGGCGATTACGACGACGATGACGCTGAACAGCGGGTGATTCATCGATCCCCCCCTCAGGCCGGCTGGGCGGCGCGGTGGCGGTCGGCCACCAGCTCGGCGATCTCTCCCATGATCCGATTTATCTCGAAGTCCTTGGGCGTGTAGACGCCGTCGACACCCGCCTCACGCATGGCGGCCACGTCGACCGCCGGGATGATCCCTCCCACCACGACGGGGATGTCTGCGCCATCGGCTCGCAGGAGCTCCACGACGCGGGGGACCAGCTCGCGATGCGAGCCGGAGAGGATCGAGAGGCCGACGACATCGACGTCCTCCTCCACCGCCGACTTGGCGATCTGCTCGGGGGTAAGTCGGATGCCCTGGTAGATCACCTCCATACCCACGTCGCGGGCGCGGACGGCGATCTGCTCGGCGCCGTTGGAGTGCCCGTCGAGTCCGGGCTTGCCCACGAGGATCCGGATCGGGTGGCCGATCTCCTCGGAGACGCTCTTGACTCGCTCGCGGACCTCCCCGAGCAAATCACCGTTCACCGCCGCGCCACCGGCCGCCTCCGAGACGCCGGTCGGGGCCCGGTAGTCGCCAAAGACCTCGCGGAGGACACCCGCCCACTCGCCGGTCGTGGCGCCGGCCCTGGCGGCCTCCAAGGTCGCCGGGAGGATGTCCGTGCCCTCGTCGCGGGCCGCCTCGGCGAGCTTCTCGAGGGCCGCGTCGACGGCGGACTGGTCGCGCTGCGAGCGCCACTCCTCGAGGGCCGCGATCCGCTCCCGTTCGACCTCCGGGTCTGGCGTCAGGATGCCGCCGTCCTCGCCGGTGGTGAGCGGCGAATCCTCGCCCTCGGTGAACTCGTTCTGCCCGACGACCACGATCTCCCCGCGCTCGATCTTCGCGATCCGCTCGCGATTCGATTCGACCAGGCGCGCCTTCATGTAGGGGACCGCCTCGACCGCGCCGCCCCGGTCGGCGACCTCCTTCATCTCGTCTTTGGCACCCTCGACCACTTCCGCCACCAGGCCGTCCATCACCTTGGAGCCCTCGAAGATGTCGGGGTACTCGAGCAGGTCCGTCTCGTTGGCGAGGATCTGCTGGATCCGAAGGCTCCACTGCTGGTCCCAGGGGCGTGGCAGGCCGAGCGCCTCGTTCCAGGCCGGTAGCTGGATCGCCCGGGCGCGGGCGTCGCGGCCCAGGGTCACGGCGAGCGCCTCGAGGACGATCCGGGGCACGTTGTTCTCGGGCTGCGACTCGGTCAGTCCGAGGCTGTTCACCTGGACGCCGTAGCGAAGGCGGAGGAACTTCGGCTCGGTGACGCCGTAGCGGTTGCGTCCGATCCATTCCCACATCTCGCCCATGGCGCGGAGCTTGGCGTGCTCCTCGATGAAGCGGACGCCGGCGTTGACGAAGAAGGAGATCCGTCCGAAGACCTTGGGGAAGTCCTCGTCGGAGACCTGCCCGCGCACCTTCACTTCGTCCAGGACGGCCATCGCGGTGGAGAGCGCGTAGGCGATCTCCTGGACGGGCGTGGCCCCGGCCTCCTGCAGGTGGTAGGAGCAGACGTTGATCGGGTTCCACTTCGGCATCTCGTTGACGGTGAAGGCGACCGTGTCGGCGATCAGCCGCATCGAGGGCCCGGGCGGGAAGGCGTAGGTGCCGCGCGAGAGATACTCCTTGATGATGTCGTTCTGGGTCGTGCCGGCGAGGGCGGAGCGCTCGACGCCGTTCTCCTCGGCGACCGTCGCGTAAAGGGCGAGCAGCCAGGCCGCGGTGGCGTTGATCGTCATCGAGGTGTTCATCTCGCCGAGCGGGATGCCGTCGAAGAGCGTGTGCATGTCGCCCTTCTGGGCGATCGAGACACCGACCTTGCCGACCTCGCCGCGGGCGAGCTCGGCGTCCGGGTCGTAGCCGGTCTGGGTGGGCAGATCGAAGGCGACGGAGAGGCCGGTCTGCCCCTTGGCCAGGTTCTTGCGATAGAGCTCGTTCGAGCGACGGGCGTCGGAATGTCCCGCGTAGGTCCGCATCACCCAGGGCCGGTCCCGCTCCGGCAGACGATGCTCGCTCATGGCGTAATGGTACGTGCAGGCGCTTTACCGCTCCGACCGACGTTGCAAGGTGTTCTTGCAGACTCCCGGAAGCCACAGGGTTACGCTCACGCCCGGATGCGCACCAGAATCACCCTGACAGCCCTGCTCGTCGCCTGCGCGGCCCTCGCGGCCGGCGCGGTCGCTCAGGCGGCCCCGATCCCGGTCGCGATGTACACGTTCTCCTCGCAGGACGACGTGAATGCGTTCCAGAAGGTCTCCGCCGGCAAGTGCAAGCGCAAATGGGCCAGCACCCAGGCGATGTCGATCCGGGTCAGGGAGGGGAACTCCTGCACCTACCGCTCCTCCGTGATCGCCGACTCCTCAGACCAATACGCGGATCAGGGGATGGTGGCGACCACGACCGTCGGGGGCGGGACCAAGAAGCTGCAGAGCAAGTCCTTCGTCGGTGTCGGTGTGCGCCGCAGCGAGAGCGCCGGCTACGTCTTGCGGATCCTGCCGAACAAGCACAAGTGGCAGTATTTCCGCGATCCGAAGGGGGCGGGGGGCCCGCAGCTCGAGGCCGGCGGGACCGGCAAGTTCATCAAGGTCGGCTCCAAGCCGAACGTGATCGCGATTCGCGCCTTCTCGCGCGGGGGAACGACCACCAGCGTGATCGCGTCGGTCAACGGGCGCGGGGTGGTCTCGACCACCGACTCGGGCGCGGATCAGCCCGACGGGCGGCAGACCGTGGTCACGGCGGGCGCCAAGGGCTCGGGCGCGGGCACCGGGATCATGGGCGTCTTCGACGACGTCACGGTGCAGGTCCCGAACCCGTTCGGGTAGGCGCAAGCGGCGCCTGCGGAGGCAACGCACCCGAATCAGATTTCCCCGCTGCCTGCGGTCGAATCCTCTAAATTCGGCCGGGTGGCCACGACCACGGTTGAGCGCCCGAAATCGGCCGGTCCCGAGTCCGGGCTGGGGGGAAATTGGCTCGTGATCGTCCTCAACGACGACCACAACACCTTCGACCACGTCGCGCACACGCTCTCCAGCGTGATTCCGGGGGTCAGTCTCGATCGCGGCTACCGCTACGCGGACAAGATCCACACCAGCGGCCGGGCCGCAGTCTGGACGGGGCCGCGCGAGCCCGCCGAGCTCTACTGGGAGCAACTCAAGGAAGCGGGCCTCACCATGGCCCCGCTCGAGCAGCACTAGGCGGCCTAGCTTTTCTTCTCAGGGGCGTCCTGTACGAGGGTGTCGTTGCCCGAGCCGCCGTTGAGGCGATCCTTGGCGGGGCCGCCGATCAGCTGATCGGGGCCCGGGCCGCCCAGGAGCCGGTCGATTCCGGGGCCGCCGCCGAGCAGGTCCGCGCCTGCGGACCCGTTGAGCATGTCGTCTCCACTGTTGCCGCTGAGGAGATCGTCGTCGGCGCCCCCGTTGAGCTTGTCGTTGCCGGCGTTGCCGATCACGATGTCGCGGCCGCCGAGGCTGGTCACGGCATCGTCGTCGCTTCCACCCGTGATCTGGTCGCGGAGGGCGCCGCCCCTGACACGGTCGTCGCCGCGTCCGCCGAGAACCAGGTTGAAGCAGGTGCCGCCGCCGACGTAGCGGTCGTTCCCCGTGCCGAGCGCTGCACCGCAGCCCGTTCCGCGGCCGAAGCCGCCGGGAACGTCGCGCTGGCCGAAGCCGAGGACGCTGCCCACGCCGGAGAGATCGACCCGGTCATTGCCGTCGCCGGTCAGGGCATCGACCTCGGAGATGCGTGAGCAGGCGACCGCGCCGGTGCGCGGGTCCTTGCCGTTCACCTTCACCTGGCCGGCTGCGCTGCAGACCACCTTGACCCGATCCGCCGCCTTGCCACCCCTGACGACGAGGAGCTGGCCGCTGACAGTCGAGCGCACCTTGGCGTTGGCCGTGCCAGGCGCGATCACCACGGCCGCGGCAAGGAGGGTCGCGGGCAGGATCAGGCGCAGGACTGGGCGGGGCGCACGCACGGGCAATGAAGGAACACGGGACGAATCGGGAAGTAGCTCACGTAGATCGATGCCCGACTTGGCGCGTTCCTCACGGCCGTCCGTGAGGAAGCGCCAAAGCGCCTACTCCCCGGCGATCAGGGTGTGCCAGACGGGGAGGATCGGCTTGTTGAAGTAGTTCACCGCCTCCTCGCGGAGAGCGGAGATCTCGTCCGAGTACCAGTAGCGCTCGAAGTCCTCGCGGGCCTCCCAGAGGGAGGCCTGGCGAAAGTGGAGCGGGTCCTCGACGTTTCGGGTCAGCGACCAGCCCTTGGCGCCGAACGCCATCGCGCGGGCGGCGGCCGGCTCCCAGATCTCGTACCACCGCTCCGCCCGGAAGGGGTGAATGTGCCACTCGATGTAGAGCACGTCGAGCGGACGGCCGCGTGGGCTCGGCTGCTCCCAGGTGCCCTGTGCGGACTCCGGTGTGCTCACGCGCCGAACCCCCGGGCTACGGCGGCTGCGCTCACGCGCCCACCTCGGCCCGGATCGCGCCCGGGCCCTCCTCGACCTTGCCCTCCTCCTCGCTGGTCGCGCCGACGAGGATGGAGATCTTGCCGAGGTGCTTGTTCTCGTGTAGGAGCTGATGGGCCTCGGCGACCCCCTCGAACCCCATCACCCGCCACAGCACCGGCTGGATCTTGCCCGCGGCCATCAGCTCGTTCGCGCGCCAGCACTCGTAGGCGTTGGCGAAGTGCGAGCCGATGATCTGCTTCTGGCGCATCCACAGATAGCGGACGTCGAAGTCGAGGTTGTACCCGGACGTGGCGCCGCAGATCACGACCTTGCCGAACGGCTTCACCACCAGGACCGAGGTTGGGAAGGTCGCCTGACCGACGTGCTCGAAGACGATGTCGGGAGAGTCGCCGAGGATCTCCTTGACCTTCTTCGCGAAGCCGCGCGACTCCTTGAAGCGTCCTTTCTCGGCGTCGCGGTCGGTGAGGTTCTCCTTCGTCCGCATCATCCCGGCGAACTCGTTGCGGTTGATGTAGTCGACCGCGCCGAGGCGCTTGACCAGCTCGCCCTTGTCCTCGGAGGAGACGACACCGACCGCGTTGGCGCCGGACGCGGCGCAGAGCTGGGTCGCGAACACGCCGAGCCCCCCGGCCGCGCCCCAGATCAGCACGTTGTGGCCGGCCTGGAGCTTGCACTGGTCGATCAGCATCCGGTAGGCGGTGAAGTAGGTCAGGCCATAGGCCGAGGACTCGGCCCAGGAGAGGTTCTGGGGGCGTGGCAGCAGCTGCTGCGCCTGGACCTTGGTGAACTGGGCGAAGGAACCCCAGGTGGTCTCGTACCCCCAGATCTCCTGGCTGGGGGCGGCCAGCGGGTCGAGGCCGTGGACCTCGACGTCCTCGTAGGAGGCCTGGTTGCAGTGGATCACCACCTCGTCGCCGGGCTTCCACTTGGTGACTCCCTCCCCGACCTTCCAAACGATCCCTGAGGCGTCCGAGCCACCGATGTGATGGCCCCACTGCTCGTGGTCGCCGTAGCCGAAGACCGACACGGGCTTGCCGAGCGCCGCCCAGACATTGTTGAAGTTGACGCCGGCGGCCATCACGCGGACGATCACCTCGAAGGCGCCTGGCTCGGGGACCTCGATCTCCTCGACCTGGAAGGCGTCCTTGGGCTCACCCTCGCGCTCTGGGCGGATCACCCAGGCCGCCATCTTCTCGGGCAGCGCGCCCGGTTCGACATCGAGCTTCGATACGTCGGCGATCTCTACGGCCATGTGACTCCCGTTTGTGCGAGGGCGCGCCGTTAGGCGCGACCCGTTTGTGCTGGTGGACGGCTGGATCGTATTCAACCCACCCCCGTCAGGTTCTCGTCCGGGACCGCGACTACGTTCAAGAGTCCATGGAAGCGTCCGAGAGACAACTGCCGATTGAGCCGGGAGATTCCGGCTCAGTCCGCGTGGTCGAGGACCGGATCGTGATCGAGGCCCTGACGATCACCGACCAGGAGACCGCTCGCGTCGTTCGCGAGCGAGCGGAGTCCGGCGAGGAACCGGCGCGCTCGGTGCGGCGCGCGATCGAGATCGGCACCCGGGTGCTCGATCGCGAGGACACCGCGATCGAGGTCGATTACGTTCGCCGCGAGTTCGAGCGGCTCACCCGGGCAGCGAACGAGACCATCGAGGAGCGCAATCGCGAGGCGGTGGAGCGGATCGAGGAAGGCTTGCGGCGTGCGCTCGGCGGCGAGGAGGGCCCCGGCGCACTCGGTCAGGCGCTCGAGTCGCATAGTGAGGAGCTCTCGGAGCGGATCGCGGCCACCTTCGGTGAGGATCGCGAGGGCGCGGTGCAGGCACAAATCAAGCGCATGCTGGAGGAGCGCGACGAACAGTTCCTCGACCGCCTCTCGGCCGAGGACGCCAATAATCCACTGGCGCCGATTTTGGCCAACCTCCGCAACTGGACCAAGGAGCGCAGGGAGGATCAGGACAGCCGCGATCGCAAGCTCGAGGAGAAGCTCGACGAGCTGCTCAACCGAGCTTCGGAGCTGGCCGGGCTCGACCAGGGCCGCGAGGCACTGGAGGAGGCCGAGGAGGCGGGAACCCGCAAGGGGCGCAGCTTCGAGGAGCGCGTCGATCAGGCGCTGGAGCGCGTCGCCTCCACCAGGGGCGACGCCTCATCTCACACGGGCGGTGAGGGCGCCGAGGGCGGGGGCAAGAAGGGGGACACGCTGATCGAGCTGGGTGCAGCCTGTGGTCCTTCCGCGGGCCGGATCGTCTTCGAGGCCAAGGACGCGCAGCTCTCCAAGAACGTCGCATGGAAGGAGCTCAACGAGGCGATGGCGGCACGCGCCGCCTCATTCGCGGTCCTGGTCGTCGCCGGCGAGGACCGCGTGCCCGCCGGGCGGGAAACGCTCGTCGAGTACGAGGGGAACAAGCTGATCGTCGCGGTCGATCGCGACGAACCCGATGGTCTCGCCCTGGAGGTCGCGTACCGGCTGGCGGCGGCGCGGGTCGCCATGGCCCGCGAGCAGGACATGACCCTCGACGCCGCCGAGGTGCGGATTGCGGCGGAGGAGGCGGTCTCCTGTCTGAAGGCAGCGCAATCGATCCGCTCGACGCTGACCGGCATCAAGACGAGCTCGGACAAGGCGCGCGCCATGCTCGACGAGATGGTGGAGTCCGTCCGGGCGCGGCTCGAGCGGGTCGAGTCGCTGATCGAGGTCGCAGAAGAGGACAAATGACCAGGCGAGACTTGCGTCCAGGGGCTCGGCAAACCGTCAGGGATCCCTTGGACGCCGACGAAATAAGCCGCAGAGAGACCATGGAAGCGTCCGAAGACACCGCGCTGCCGCAGCCTGTGGGCGGCCCCGCCCTCCATCGCGTCCACCCGAATCGGGTCGCGAAGAACCTGTCCTCCGGGGCCGAAGCGGCTGGCTACGCCCGGCTCAACCTGATGGTCAACACGATCTTCGACCGGCTCACAGCGCTCGACCGCGCGGGTGGGCGCTAGGGCCTAAGGGAGCAGCAGGTCGTTCTGCCCGGATGCGCGCTCCGGCCCCACGGTGAAGCTGAAGGGCCGCACGGCGACTCCGCTGACGCTCGCCTCGTAGCTGCCGGTCTGCATGTCGACCTTGATCGTGTCCGTGCCGGCGGGCGGGATCTCCATGCTGTCGGCATCGACCGGACCGTGGATGGCGAGCGTCCCGGGCTTCATCGTGAGGTTCGCGATCGTGAAGTTGACGAGGCCGGCGCCGAACTCCCTGGGCGAGACCCCTACGCCGTCCTTGGCGATCTTCACCGAGACCTCGGCCGGGATCGGCGGCCGCGGATCGTTCTTGAAGTCGTCGCTGCCGCATCCGGCCACCGCCAGCGCCGTGACGAGGGCGACGGCGAATACCAGCACTCTGCCCCTCTCCCGCAGCATGCGGGGAGAATCTAGCCGAACGGAGCGGCGCGCAGCGGCAGTTGGGCATCAGGCGATGAAGGGCAGCTCGGCCACCTCGGCGGTGGCGCGCCCGTCGCCCACAGCGAGCCGGTCGCCGTTCTGGGCCTCCCGTCTGACGATCGCCAAGGCGATTGGACCGAGCGCGGGGGAGAGGCAGGCGGTCCCGATCGTGCCGACCTCCCGCTCGCCGAGCAGCAGCGCAGCGCCGTGATCCGCGGGTTCGCTCAACCGCAGGCCGCGCAGGGTTCGGTTCGGCTTGCCGCGGTAATGCAACCGCGCCACCGGCTCCTGGCCGATGTAGCAGCCCTTGTCGAAGTTCACGGCGCGCTCTGTGATCCCGGCCTCTGCGGGCATCGACTCGGGGCCCATGTCCAGTCCGAACCGCGGCCGGCCGGACTCGACGCGGATGATTTCGGCCGCGGGCTCGCTCACCTCGGCGGCGCCGGCCACCCGCAGAAGCTCGGCGAGGCTCGCCGCCTGCTCCACCCTGGTGAGCAGGTCGAGTCCGACGTCGGTGGCGACCGCAAGCACCTCGACCCCATCCCATTCCCGGAAACGCTGGGCGTGTTCGGGACCGAGGCCCTCGAAGCCGGCGAGCTCCCCGGCGCGGGGGCCGATCAGCGAGGAGATCGCCCAGCGCGCGCTCGCGTCCTCGATCTCGACCTCGCGGCCGATTGAGTAGGTACGCAGGTGCTTGAGCACGGCCGGTGCGGGGTCGGGCTCGAGGTCGAGCCATATCTCACCGTTGTCGAGGCGTAGGACCCGCATGTCCGACTGGAGGTGCCCCTTGCGGTCGAGCAGCGCGGCGTAGCAGCCGTGCTGTGGCTCGAGTGCCTCGACGTCGTTGGTGAGCTGTCCCTGCAGGTACTCGGTGGCGTCGCCGCCCCTGACGAGCAGGGCGGCGCGGTCCCGGTGCAGGAATCCCGCCTCCTCGCGCAGGGCCCGGTATTGCCCGTCCAGCTCCACCGGGGTTGTCGCCGCCTCAGCCACGAGGCGATTGTAGGTAGCGGCGCTGACCGGCCAGGCCAGCATGGCCGCCGAAATTGTTAGGTATGGCTAAATCTAGGTTTCGGGTGTGCTTCAATTCCTGCGATGGCCAAGATCAATCGTCGAAAGCTTCTGATCGGCGGCGCGGCCGCCGGAGCGAGCATGCCCCTGCTCCATCAGTTCGTCCCCCACCATGGGCTGCACGAGGCGCTCGAAGGCGCTCGCGCCGCCGAACACGGATCCGGGCACGGCACGGGCGGGTCCTCCGCGCTCCACGGTGGCGGCGCGGCGGGCCCGACGTTCCGGCCGGGGAAAACTGTCGATCACGCCGCCAACGGCTTCCACCCGACCGAGATGCTGCGGGACTTCGACTGGGGAAAGACGCGCCGGCTGGCGAGCGGCCGGGTCCTTCGCGAATGGACCCTGGTGGCCGGCGACAAGGAGATCGAGGTCGCGCCCGGCGTCCACTATCCGGCCTGGGCTTACAACGGCCGCGTTCCGGGTCCCACCCTCCGCGCTCGCGAGGGGGACCTGCTGCGGGTCCGCTTCGTCAACGGCTCCGAGCACCCGCACACGATTCACTTCCACGGACTCCATCCGGCCGAGATGGACGGCGTCCCGGGCGTGGGTGCGGGTCTGATCGACCGCGGCGGGGAGACGACCTACGAGTTCATCGCCGAGCCCTTCGGCCTTCACCTCTATCACTGCCACGCCGGTCCGCTTGCCGAGCACATCGCGCGCGGGCTCTACGGCGCCTTCGTGGTGGACCCGAAGCAGGGCCGCCCGGACGCCGACGAGCTCGTGATGGTGATGAACGGCTTCAACACGAACTTCGACGCCGAGGGGAACCAGACCTACGCCGTCAACACGGTCGCCTTCCACTACGTCAACGAGCCGGTTGCCGTCGGGCGCCGCTCGCCGGTCCGGATCTACCTGGCGAACCTGCTCGAGTTCGACCCCCTCAACTCGTTCCACATCCATGCCAACTTCTTCGACTACTACCCGACCGGGACGCGGCTCGAGCCGAGCGAGTTCACGGACACGATCGTCCAGGCTCAGGCGCAGCGCGGGATCCTCGAGCTCGAATTCCCCTATGTGGGCGACTACATGTTCCACGCCCACAAGACCGAGTTCGCGGAGCTCGGCTGGATGGGGTTCTTCCGGGTCGGGGGTGACCGGGAACGCCAGCGCCAGCCGGCGGCCTTCCATGATCCCGTTCGGGACGAGGGGGAGAGCGCCTGATGGAGGCGCGCACGGAGGCCGCTCCGGCAATCGCTCGCGCCCCGACGTGGGTGCTGGTCGCAGTGCCGCTCGCGCTGATCGCCGCTGCGATCGGGTTGATCGCCGCGCTCGGCGGCCCGGGTCTGGACGAGCGCCGGGGGCCGCCCGTGGAGGAACTGGCGGTCGAGCGCACCGTGCTGCGGCCCGGCGAGATCCAGTTGAGCGTGCGCAACACGGGTCCGGACGCGGTCGAGGTCGCACAGGTCGCGGTGAACGACGCGTACGTCGCCTTCGCGGCAGACCCCGACGGCGACGTCGGTCGTCTCAGTGAGCAGAAGCTGACGCTCGAGTACCCGTGGCAGGAGGGCGGTGCCTACACGATCAGCATGCTGACCTCGACCGGCGCGACGATCGAGCACACCATCGATGTTGCGGTCGAGACACCGGATACCGGGATTGGCTTCTACGGCCTCATGACCCTGCTCGGGACCTACGTCGGGGTGATCCCGGTGATCCTCGGCATGCTGTTCATGCCGGCGCTGCGACGCGTCTCGGAGGACTGGGTGCGGTTGTTCATGGCCGTCACCGTGGGCTTGCTGGGGTTCCTGGTGATCGACGGATCTCTCGAGGGCCTCGAGATCGGCGGTGAGGCGAGCGGCGCCTTCGGCGGGCCGGAGCTGCTCTTCCTCGGCGCGGCCCTCGCATACCTGGCGCTGACCGCAGTCGATCGACGGCTCAAGCGCGGAGTCGAGCGCAGACGCGCGAAGGGTGAGGGCGCGTACCGCCTCTCGCTCATGGTCGCGATCGGGATCGGACTCCACAACCTCGGAGAGGGACTTGCGATCGGCTCGGCGTACGCGGTGGGCTCGGTCGCCCTCGGCGCCTTCTTCGTGATCGGCTTCGCCCTGCACAACACCACCGAGGGGTTCGCGATCGTGGCGCCGCTCGCTCGGGCGGGGCGGCCGGGCTTCATCCGGCTGCTGGCGCTCGGGCTGATCGCCGGCGCGCCCGCGATCTTGGGCGCGGTGATCGGCGCCGGCGCCTACAACCAGGAGCTCGCGACCTTCCTGATCGGCGTCGGCGTGGGCGCGATCGTCCAGGTGATCGGACAGCTCCTGCCCTCGATCAGGGACCGCGAGGGCCAGGCGCTTCATCCGCTCAGCATCGCGGGCCTGATCGCCGGCGGGGCGATCCTGTACGCGACGAGCCTGCTGGTGAGCGTCTGATGGGCCGCGCGGAAAGCGCCACGGCGCGCACCCGAAGGGACGCGCACCACGCTCATCCCGACCGTCGCACGAACGAGGGCGCGGAGAACTACGCGAAGGCGATCTACCACCTGCAGGGACGCGGCGACCAGTCAGTCCACACCAACGCCGTCGCCGAGCGCCTCGGCGTGGCGCCCGGGTCGGCGTCGGCGATGCTGAAGCGCCTGGCGGAGGAGGGGCTGGTCGACTACGAGCCCTACCACGGCGGCCGCCTCACGCGGAAGGGCGAGCGGGTCGCGCTGGAGACCATTCGGCACCACCGGCTGATCGAGCTCTTCCTGGCGGAGGTGCTGGGCATGCCGTGGGACCGCGTGCACGCCGAAGCGGAGGTGCTCGAGCACCACATCTCCGAGGAGCTCGAAGAGCTGATCGCGGCGAAGCTCGGCGAGCCGGCGCGCGATCCGCACGGCGATCCGATTCCGGATCGCGATCTGGCGATCACGGCCGATGACTCGGTCCCCCTGGCCGAGCTCGAGGCCGGCGAGACGGGCGTGTTCGCCCGGGTCTCCGACAGCGACGCCTCGATGCTGCGCTACCTGGCCGAACAGGAGATTCGGCCGGGCGATCGCCTGGAGGTCCAGGGCCGCGAGCCATTCGGGGGCCCGTTGATGGTCGAGGCCGCGGGCCGTACCTATCCGCTCGGCCCCGAGCTCGCCGAGAGCATGCGTGTCCGCCGGGCGACCGGCGATGAATAAGCCCGATCTCAGGGTCACCGAGGAGGACGTCGGGCTCGTCGAGCCGGTCCCGGGCCGATCGTCTGGCGCTACGGCGGCGGACGGGACGGTCGAGTCGGCACTTCCGGGCGAGGCCGCCGTCGCTCGCGCCGCTCGGGCCTCGCTCGAGGGGCGCAGGCGCGGCGTGCCGAAGATCTGGCCCTTCCTGGGCCCGGCCTTCATCGCCGCCGTCGCCTACATCGACCCGGGTAACTTCGCCACCAACATCACCGGCGGCGCCAAGTTCGGCTACCTGCTGCTCTGGGTCGTGCTCGCGGCGAACCTGATCGCGATGGTCGTCCAGACACAGTCGGCCAAACTCGGCATCGCGACTGGGAAGAACCTGCCCGAGGCCTGCCGCACGCTCTTCTCGCGCCGGACCTCGATCGGGCTCTGGATTCAGGCCGAGATCGTGGCGATGTCGACCGACATCGCGGAGGTGGTGGGCGCCGCCTTGGCGCTCAACCTCCTCTTCGGGATGCCGCTCTTCCCGGCGGGTCTGGTCGCGGGCGCGATCGCCTTCGCGATCCTGGCGCTGCAGCAGCGCGGCTTCCGTCGCCTGGAGGCCGTGATCGCGGGCATGGTCGGGGTCGTCGTCGTTGGTTTCGCGTTCGAGATCGTCAGCGTGAAGCCCGACGGGGGCGAGACGCTCAAGCATCTGGTCGTGCCCGGATTCGGGGGCACGGAGAGCGTGTTGCTCGCCACCGGAATCATCGGCGCGACCGTCATGCCCCACGTCATCTACCTGCACTCGGCGCTCACCCAGCGCCGAGTGGTGGGCCGCAACGAGCGCGAGAAGCGGCAGATCCTCCGGTTCGAGCGCATCGACGTGGTCATCGCGATGGCGCTCGCCGGCGTCGTGAACATCTCGATGATGGCGATGGCGGCGGGCCTTTTCCACACCGGGGGGCTGACCGAGGTCGAGACCATCGAGGGCGCCTACGACGGGCTCCGCGACCTGCTCTCATCGAACGCGGCTGTTGTCTTCGGCATCGCGCTGCTGGCCTCCGGTCTCGCCTCCTCCTCGGTGGGCACGATGTCCGGGCAGGTCGTGATGCAGGGCTTCATCCAGCGCCGGATCCCGATCTTCCTGCGCCGCGCCATCACCCTCGCTCCGGCGCTGGTCGTCCTAGGGGTCGGCCTGCCACCGACCGATGCCCTGGTGATCAGCCAGGTCGTGCTCTCCTTCGGCATCCCGTTCGCCCTGGTGCCGCTGCTGATCATCTGCGCGAAGCCCGAGCTGATGGGCTCGCTGGTCAGTCCGCGCTGGCTGACCGCGATCGCGGGCACGCTCGCCGGACTGATCATCGCGCTCAACGTCTTCCTGTTGGAGCAGCTCTTCTTGGGGTAGCTAGGGTTCGGGCATGCCCCTCGCCGAGGACTTCCAGGAGGTCGTCGATTCGCTGCCCGACGACTGGACCGACCTCGCACTAGACCTGCGGATCGCGGACGAGTCGCGCTACGTCGACGCCGCGGTGATGCTCGCTCAGGTGAACGCCCAGCCCTATTCGCGGGCCGACTGGCACTGGCGCATCAACGTCGCCCACCGCTTCGGCCACGCCGCCGCCGCCGAGACGGTGAAGGGTGCGCTGATCAAGCTCGACCACGAGGGGATCGGCGGCGAACTGCGGGTTCGCGACGCGCAGGAGGGAAGGGCAGAGGTCGTGCAGATGTGGGGCCGGCCGGAGAGCGTGCGCCGCGACTTCAGGCGTCGGCGAAGTCTGTAAGCGCCTGGCTGCCGCTACGGATCACCGGGGTCAACTGGTTGGCAATGATCCGGGCCCGGTTGATCTCGGTTCGCGTCCAGGAGCGCTCCTCCTCGCTCATCGCCTCGACGATCCCGAGGCTCTCGCCGCGGTGGACCACCGGGACCATGATCAGCGAGCGATAGCCCAGCGAGAGCAGGAGCTCGACCTCGGAGGACTCGGCGCGCGGATCGCCCGCCATCACCTGCGCGGCCGTCTGCCGCTCGAGAACCTCGGCGGTGAGGGGGAAGTCCCTGACGGCGAACACCTCCTTGCCTGAGCCCTCGCCGCTCTCGGCGAGGGTCTCCACAGAGCCCAGCGCCGGGGCCCACCTGGAGAGGGCGACCTTGTCCGCGTGGAGCTCGCCGGCGATCAAATCGAGGGCGCTGTGCAAATCGGACACCGTCCGCGCGTTCGCGAGTCGGCCGTTGAGGTGCTCGAGCCGGCGATCGCCCGCCGAGATCGTGGGCGAGTCCCCGCCCGGGCTGGAGATCAGCGCCTGCGCTAGCGCCGTCCTGCAGGTCTCCGCCGCGGGGGGAGAGATGCGGCTCCAGGGAGGGGCCGGGCGGCCCAGCGCATAGCCCTGGCCCCAGGGCACGTCGAGGTTGGCAAGGGCCTGGATGTCGTCGTGCTGTTCGATGCCCTCGGCGCAGACGGTCGCACCGACGCGCCGCGCGAATCGGACCAGCGACTCCACCAGCGCCATCCGGACCGGATCCGAGTGGATCGCGCGGGTCAGGTCGAGGTCGAGCTTGACGATGTCCGGGCGTACCCACATCACCTGCTTGAGGCCCGCGTAGCCCGCACCTGCGTCGTCGATCGCGATCCGGGCCCCGCGCTCGCGCAGGTCGGCGAGGGTGTCGGCGAGCAGGCTGTCGCCGACGTAGACCTCGTGCTCGGTGAGCTCGATGACGATCCCGGAGAGGTCGTCGGACAGCACGCTCCTGACGACGTCCGTGGAGAGCGCCGACGGGCTCACGTTGACGGCCAGGTGGGTTCCCGGCGGGCGCCCTGGCGCCTCGAGCGCGGCCTGGATCGCGGCCGCCTCAAGCTGGGGCCCGAGGCCGCAGGCATTCGCCTGAGCGAACCAGGTCGAGGGCGGCCGCTCGGGCGAGTCCGGGAACCGGGCGAGCGCCTCGTAGCCGAGCAGGCGGCCCGTGGTGAGCGAGGCGACGGGCTGGAAGACCGGCTCGATCGCGCGCTCGCGGAGGATGCGCTCGATCTCCGAGCGCTGGGGGGCATCACCCGAAAGCCGCACGTGGTCCGGGTCGAACCGGCGGGTGCGTGACTTGCCCGAGCGCTTCGCCCAGTAGGGCGCGCCCTCGGCCAGCTGCAGCACCGAGGCCGCGCTCTCGGCGTCGAACGGATAGACCGCGACACCAACCGAGCAGGTGAGCTCGGATCCGGTCGGGGCGAGCTGCCCGATCGCGATCCGGATCCCCTCAGCGATCTCCTGCGCTACGTCCGCGTCGGTTCCCGGGAGGATCAGGGCGAACTCCTCGCCTCCCATTCGCGCGACGGTATCTCCGGCGCGGATGGACTCGCGTAGCTGAGCTCCGACGCCCTGCAGCACCCGGTCCCCGAAGGGGTGTCCGTGCCGCTCATTGATCGTCTTGAAGTCGTCGAGGTCGATGACGACGAGGGAGACGGTCCCGCGCTTGGCGCCCGCCGCCCGGAGCTCGCCCCGCAGCGCCTGCTGAAAGCCACGATGGTTCGTAAGCCCGGTGAGTGAGTCCGTCTCGGCGCGGCTCTGTAGCGCGGACTGCTGGCGGAAGAGGAGAACGGTGAGGACGACGGTGAGCAGCATTCCGGCCAGACCGAAAAGCGCCAGCCCGTGGTCGTCCTGCGTGAGGGCGAGACCGAGCACCGCGCCCCAGAGCGCGGAGAAGCCCATGGCAGCCCAAGGCAGCAGCCGGCGGTGGGAGCATCGCGGTACGGGGATTGGCCCCACGGGTTGAGCTATCGGGAACGCCCGTCCACGTCTGCATCCCGAGTTTTTGGTCAAATGACCTGCTTGGACGCATGGTCCGTCTGGACGGTCGACAGCGCTGATGGCACGTATCGCCGCCGTGGTGGCGGATCTGATGCTGGCGAGCCGCGTCCGCACCTCGCTGGAGGCGAGTGGCCACGAGGTGGAGCAGGACGCCGCCCTGCCCGACGAGTTGGATGGGGTCGACCTGGTGGTCGCCGATCTGGACGCGGCTTCACCCGAGCGGCTGTCGGAGCTGGCCGTGCCTGTCATCGGCTTCTACCAACACACGGACACCGCGATGAAGACGCGCGCCGACGACGCCGGTCTGTTCATCGCGGTCCCGCGAAGCCGGATGGTCAGGGAGCTACCGGAGCTGGTCGAGCGCGCACTCAGCTGAACTTGGTGCTCACCGCAGCCGAGCTCCGGGATAGGCGAAGCCGGCGGCAATCTGTGTCCCGGCCGACTTGTTCACGAGTCCGTGCTCGATCGCCCAATCGAGCCAGGTGGCGTAGCTGTTGCCAGAGCCCAGTGCTGTCGGGGGCCCGCTTTCATTGCTGATTGAAAACGTTTTCGCAGCGGTCAGCGCTTCGAGTTGGCCTTCCTGGGACTCCCGATCGAGCCCGGGTACGGCATCAAGCAGATCGTCGAGGGCCGACTGGGGGTTGTTGCCAAGTATGCGATAGCCCCGCTCCAGCGCGTCGAGGAAGTCCGAAGCCTGCTGTGCCTTGTTCTCGCGGGTCGCCACCACGAGCTCTGGATACCGCGGTGCGCCGAACTCGTCCACGCGGAACTCGCGGATCGGGACGCCCATCTCCTCGAGCTGCACGCCCTCCGCGTTCCAGAATGCGGTGGCGGCGTCGACTCTGCCGGCCGCCACGCTGGCGACTGCGTTGAACCCGATCGTGACCCGGCGCACGTCGGAGGGGTCGACGCCGCCGGAGCGCAGCACGGTGTCGAGCACCGCGTCGTCGGAGGGCACCCCGGTGACGCCGGCCGTCTTGCCCGCCAGGTCGGCGGGAGTGCGGATCTCATCCGGGTCTCGCGCGATCACCGAGGCGAGCGGCCGCTGCACGATCGCGGCGATCGCCACCAGGTCGAGGCCCCGCTCGCGGGCGATGCCGAAGTCGTTGATGTCCATCACCGCGAACTCGGCGCGGCCCGTCTCGAGCAGCTTCGCGCTGTCCGCCGTGGAGGAGGGCTCCTGGATCCTGAGATCGAGGCCCTCCTCGCGGTAGTAGCCGTTCGCCTGCGCCGCGTAGATCCCGGAGTGGACCGCGTTCGGCTGGAAGTCGAGGACCAGGGTCGCGCCCCTCGGCGCGCCCGGTTCAGCGCCGCCCCCTCCGCAGGCCGAGAGGCCGGCGCCGAGGAGGGCGGCCGCCAGCAGCGCGGCTACCCGTCTCATGCGCGCTGACCCTATCCCTAAGGGGCGGATAAGCGTTTGGGCGCAGCAGTCTCGGCGCGTCCCCAATTCCGGTTAGACTGCGCGCCGCTGACGTCCCGTCGGCAATTTTTTTGGCAGCTACGAGGAGGTCGCTTCAAGTGCAAGATCGAGGACTCGCCGCGTACATCGCCGAGCTGCTCGGCACGCTGCTCCTGGTCTTCTTCATCACCAGCGTCGTCGCCCTTTACGTCGCGACCGGCCAGAACACCCAGTTCGGATCCGACTTTGCGGTTGTGGGGCTGACCCACTTCCTCGTGCTCTTCGCGTTGATCATCAGCATCGGCGTGGCCAGCGGCGGGCACTTCAACCCGGCGATCACCGCGGCCTTCATCGCGCTCCGCCGGATCGACCCGATCGACGGCCTCGTCTACATACTTGCCCAGCTCTCGGGCGGCGTGCTCGGCGCGCTGCTCACCAAGGCGTTCCTCCTCGATGAGGGCCGCGCCTCGGATTACGGCACCCCGACGGTCAGCCCAATCCTCGGCGGCCCCTTCCAGGGCTTCCTCCTGGAGGGGATCGGCACCTTCGTCCTGGTGCTGACCGTCCTCGCCGTCGCCCTCAATCCGGAGACTCGGCGCTGGGCCGCGCTCTCGATCGGCGGCGCGCTGGGCTTCCTCGTCATGGTGATCGGCCCGCTCACCGGTGGCTCCTTCAACCCCGCCCGCTGGTTCGGTCCGGCACTCGTCGGCAACCACTTCACCGATGCCTGGCTCTACATCCTGGGCCCGCTCGTGGGCGGGCTGCTCGCGGCGGCGGTCTACAAGTTCGTGATCGAGCCCGCCAGCGGCGCGGCACAGGAGCTCGCGGACACGGTCGCGCCGCGCGGCCCCGCGCCGCCGGCCGGAGAGGCGCCGCAGCTGCGGCAGGAGCGCCCGCCCTCGCCGCCGCCCGGTGGCATAGCCGGAAGCTAGGCAGAGCCAAGCCGAAATACGGGCTGCGCTAGGTTGACCCTGCGATGCGCAGGGTCACCTTCTCGCGCAACTACACGCTTTCGCTCTCGCGGACGTGTCAGTGCTACTGCAAGTACTGCGCCTTCGCCACGCACCGCGCGCACATCCACGACCCCGATGAAGTCGAGCGCCGCCTCGACGAGGCGGTGCGCCGCAACGCCAAGGAGCTCCTCGTCCTCACCGGCGAGCGCCCCGAGGTGAACCCGGAGGTCGCGGACCGCCTGCGCGCCTGGGGGCACGAGGACTTCACCTCCTATGTCATCTGGGCCTGCCAGCGGGGGATCGAGCGCGGGCTCCTTCCCCACACGAACCTCGGGGTGCTCTCGCGCGAGGACCTCGCCCGGCTGCGTGAGGTGACCGCCTCCCAGGGTCTGATGCTGGAGTCGATCAATCCCGATCTGGCGGTCCATCAGGGCTCGCCGACCAAGCACCCGGCGAGGCGGCTGGAGACGATCCGGCTCGCCGGCGAGCTCCGCATTCCCTTCACCACCGGGATCCTGGTCGGGATCGGCGAGAGCGCCGAGGAGCGGATCGGCGCCTTGGAGGCGATCGCCGCGGCGCATGCCGAGTACGGCCACATCCAGGAGGTGATCCTCCAGAACTTCGTCCCGCACCCCCGCTACTACGGCGCCGAGGTCGCCGAGATCGCGGATGAGGCCTCACTTCGGAGGTGGGCCGGCGCGGCGGACGCCGTCCCCGGGACACGGCCTTTGGGAGCCGGTCGAGGGTCTCCGGGTGATCTAGATGCGGCCCACGTCCCGGAGCCGGCATCCACCGCACCGGCCATGCCCGAGTGGGCTGCGTCCGTCTCCGTCGACGAGATGAAACGACTGATCAGTGAGTGCCACCGTCTCATCCCAGAGGTGGGAATCCAGGTGCCGCCCAACCTCGCCGACTGGTGGCCGGAGCTGGTCGAGGCGGGAGCCACCGACCTCGGCGGGCTGTCCGCGAACGGCGACCACATCAGCCCCGAAGAGCCGTTCCCGAGCCCCCACCAGGTGCGCAAGGAGCTCGCCCCGCGCGGCTATGCGCTGACCGAGCGGCTCTGCGCCTACCCCCAGTACCTCGACCCGGAGTGGATGGAGCAGGGCGTCCTCGACGTGGTAAAGCTCAAGTACTGGAGCTTCATCCCGCGCCGTGGCTCGGGCCGCCGCCAGGAGTCGCCGCCCGACTCGAAGGTGGCGCCCCGGGCGATCGAGAGGGGTCGTCGCGGGGAGGAGCTCAGCGAGGAGGAGCTCACCGCCCTGTTCTCGGAGACCCGCCCGGAGCTGATCGAGGAGATGCGGGCCGGGGCCGACGAGCTCCGCCGCGAGCTGGCGGGCGAGACGGCGACCTTCGTCGTCAACCGGAACATCAACTTCACCAACGTCTGCGTCGTGGGCTGCGCGTTCTGTGGTTTCGGCCAGGGCAAGCGCTCACCCGACGCCTACCTCGTGAGCGAGGACGACTTCGCCGACAGGGTGCAGGAGGCGGTCGACTTCGGCGCGACCGAGATCTGCATGCAGGGCGGCATCCATCCTGACTACACGCTCGAGGACTACGGCCGCTGGCTGCGGCTGGCGAAGGAGTGCGCCCCGCAGATCCACCTGCACGCCTACTCGCCCATGGAGGTCCACTACATGTGCGAGCGCTCCGGTCGCTCGCCCGACTCCGTCTTCGAGTACCTGATCGAGTGCGGGCTCGGCTCGACGCCCGGAACGGCCGCCGAGGTCCTTCACGACGGGGTCCGGCAGCGGATCTCGCCCAACAAGCTGCCGGTGGCGCGCTGGATCGAGATCATCGAGGCCTCGCACCGGGCCGGACTCCGGTCGACCTCGACGGTGATGTTCGGCCACATCGAGGAACCGCGTGAGCTCGCGCGTCACATGCGGGTCGTCCGCCGTCTGCAGGAGCGCACCGGCGGAATCACCGAGTTCGTCCCGCTCAGCTTCATCCCGTTCAACACGCTGCTCGGGCGCACGCACGGGGTGGAGGAGATCTCGCGAGCCGACAACCTCAAGCACACCGCCGCCTTCCGTCTCGCTCTCGGCAAGTCGATCCCGAACCTTCAAGCGAGCTGGGTGAAGATGGGACTCGACGCAGCCACCGAGAGCCTTCGCTGGGGAGTCAACGACCTCGGCGGGACCCTGATGGAGGAGAACATCTCGCGAATGGCGGGATCGCATCATGGCGTCCGCCTGGAGCCCGAGCAGCTGATCGACGCTGCCCGCCGGGCCGGCAGGACCCCGGCCCAGCGGACGACGCTCTACGAGATCGTCGAGACCTACTGAGCTGACGTCATGCGGGCGATGATGCTGGAGGAGGCTGGGCGGCCACTCGTTGAACGTGAGCTGCCCGATCCTGAGCCCGCCGCCGGTCAGGTCCTGATCGAGATCTCCGCCTGCGCCGTCTGCCGCACGGACCTGCACATCTTCGACGGCGAGCTCACCGAGCCGAAGCTGCCGCTGGTCCCGGGCCACATGATCGTCGGTCGCGTGGCCGGCGCGGGTCAGGGTGCGACCCGCTTCGCGGTGGGCGACCGGGTCGGCGTCCCCTGGCTCGGCTGGGTCGATGAGAGCTGCCGCTACTGCCGCACCGGTCGCGAGAACCTCTGCGTGCAGGGAAAGTTCACCGGCTACGACTTCGACGGCGGCTACGCCGAGCGCACCGTCGCCGATGAGCGCTTCTGCTTCCCGATCCCAGATTCATACAGCGACGAGCACGCGGCGCCGCTGCTCTGCTCCGGGCTGATCGGCTACCGCTCGCTGCGCCTGGCGGGCGAGGGGGAGCGCCTCGGCATGTACGGCTTCGGCTCCTCGGCTCACCTGATCGTCCAGGTCGCTGTGCACAGAGGCTGGGAGGTCTACGCGCTGACCCGCACGGGCGACACCGAGAAGCAGGAGCACGCCCGTTCGCTGGGAGCTGCCTGGGCGGGAGCCGTCGGCGACCCGGAGGCCAGGGACCTGGACGCGGCGATCATCTTCGCCCCGGTGGGCGAGTTGGTGCCGGAGGCGCTGCGGGCGCTCGCGCCGGGAGGGACCGTCGTGTGTGCCGGCATCCACATGAGCGACATCCCGTCATTCCCATACGAGATCCTCTGGCACGAGCGCTCCGTTCGCTCGGTGGCCAATCTGACGCGGCAGGACGGCGAGGAGTTCATCGCGCTGGCGCCCGAGGTGCCGGTGCAGACGGAAATCCAGGTCTATCCGCTTGCCGAGGCGAACCGTGCGCTGGATGACATGCGTCACGGTAGGGTCCGAGGGACCGCGGTCCTTGCGACCGGCGAGTAGCCTCCCAACATGAGCCGGGTTGCGCCTGCGGCGCGCCCTCGCATCATGGGAGAGGAACAGAGCAGATGCCAGATGTGACCGTCAAGCGCGTCGAGGACTTCGAGGCGATCTTCGGGGGCGGCTTCCGTCGTGCGAGAGCCGGTCTGGGTGTCACCTCGTTCGGCCTCGCGGTGATCGATCTGCCGCCGAACTTCCAGCACTTCCCCGAGCACGACCAGACCCACGATGAACAGGAGGAGGTCTATACGCCGCTCACCGGCAGAGTGACGCTGCGCGTCGGGGGCGAGGAGTACGAGCTCGAGCCCGGGGTCTTCGCGAGGGTCGGAGCTGCAGAGAAGCGCAAGCTGATCACCGGGGACGAGCCCGCGCGGGTGATCGCCATGGGCGCCATGCCGGGCAGGGCGTACGTGCCGCCCGAGTTCACCGAGGAGGGGGCAACCCCGCCTCCACTCAAGAAACTCGCCTCCGAGCACGCGAAGAACGCGACGCCCGCCCCGCTTCACTAGCGGAAGAGGTCATCCTCCGCGGCGCGCGGGATGGCGCGCGCACCCGGCCCGTCATCCGGCGTGACCAGGTGCCCGAGACCCGCGACGATCGCCCCGGGCACCCCGGCGTCCTTGTCACGGGCGAGATCGGCGGCCGAGGCGAGCTCGTCGGCGAGCGCGATCTGGGTCGCCGCCAGCTCCCGACCGTGCTGGTCGGGCCTGCCGCGCCAATCCGCCAGCGGCGGCAGCCCCGCGCAGCCGATCGCGATATCCGCCTGCCCGATTCTCCAGGCGCGACCGAAGCTGTCGGCGATCACGACCGCAGGGCGGGCCCCCGATGCTTCTGCGATCTCGCGGCGAATTCGCCGCGCCGAGGCATCGCCATCCTCGGGTAGGAGAGAGGCCAAGCCCTCCTCGAGGTTCGAGGCGTCGATCCCGGCGTTCGCGCAGACCCAGCCGCCGTTCGTCTCGGTGATCAGGACGCCACGTTCGGCCCGCACGATCCTCTTGCTCTCTGAGAGCACCAGCTCGACCAGGGCGGGGTCCTTGCCGAGCTCGGCCGCCAGCCTCCGGGCGCGTTCTCCCGGCTCGACCTCGCTCAGGCTCCTGACTCGTCCCTCCACCTTGGAGACGGCCTTCTGCGAGATCACGACGATCTCGTCCGCGCCCGGGACCGCGGACGCCGCGATCAGGGCACCCAGATCGTCGCCCTCCTGAAGCTCCGGGATGCCGGTGAGGGGCCGGATCCGCAGCTCGCGCGCGGTCAAATTTGTGTCAGGCAGCTGCCTGCTGGGCCCGGTCGCCGAGCTGCCACAGCACCTTGGCGGTCCGGGGGGCCGGCTGCGGATCGAGCAGCAGCCGGTCGCGCAGGAGCGTGAAGTCCTCGGGCGTGTCGAGGTCGATCGCCAGGGACTCGACCTGCTCGAGCGCAAAGCTCTGGCCGGTCGCCCGCGCC
>DATFOK010000028.1:0-2125 GCA_035265665.1 Solirubrobacterales bacterium
CAGGATGCCGAGGACGCCCTCCAGGAAGCGCTGCTGCGCGCCTGGAGGGCGCTGCCCTCGTTCGAGGGGCGCAGCTCCCTGCGAAGCTGGCTCTACCGGATCGTGACCAACACCTCGCTCGATGCGGTCAAGCGCCGGCCGAGGCGGGTCATACCGATCGACCTGGACCAGACCGAGCCGGTCGCCCACTGGCACGCGACGGCGCTGGAGCCGCCACTGGAGGGCCGCTACCTGACCCGCGAGGACTTCGAGCGAGCGCTGGTCGTCGCTGTGCGC
The DNA here is from genome assembly GCA_035265665.1 of Solirubrobacterales bacterium. Classification (GTDB taxonomy): domain Bacteria; phylum Actinomycetota; class Thermoleophilia; order Solirubrobacterales; family 70-9; genus DASUPK01. The sequence continues at coordinate 277 of DATFOK010000028.1, forward strand.
GTGCTCCCCGCGCGGCAGCGGGCGGTGCTGATCATGCGGGAGGCGCTCGGCTTCTCGGCTCGGGAGACGGCGAGGCGGCTCGGCATCACGGTCGCGGCGGTGAACAGCTCGCTGCAGCGCGCCCGCGCCCGGCTCGACAGCGGGCGGGGGGAGCGGCCGACCGAGGAGACGGCGAGCTCGCTCGGCGACGGGAGTCTGCGCGAGCTGGTCGAGTGCCACGCCGACGCCTGGGAGCGGGAGGACGTCGAGGCCGTGGTCGCGATGCTCGCCGACGAGGCGGGGAGCGCCGACTAGGCCCGCCAGCGCTGCCGTCCCATCGGGGGTTCTTCGTTTGCCCCCGCGCACGAGTGCCGGACACCGGGCTCCGATCCCGCAACGAGCGGAGAACTTGTGCCTTGATGTCACAAGCCCGTTTCGCGAAGGCGGCCTCTGCGCTATTACTGAGTAGCCAGACTCAAACATCCATTGAGGAGGAATTGGATGAAACGGGGGATAGAGGGACGAGCCGGCGCGGAAGACCGGCCGTTCGCAGTTCAGACAGAGAGCAGCGAGGCCGTCGAGCGTGTGCGGGTGGCCGGCGAGGTCGACCTCTCCGTCGTCGGCGAGCTCGACGACGAGATGCGCCGCGCGGAGGCGACTGACGCGAGGAAGATCGAGCTCGACCTCGATCAGATCGAGTTCCTGGACGCCGCTGGAATTCGCCTGCTGCTCGACCTCAGCCGGCGCTCGCGCAGGAACGGCACCCGGCTGCGGATCCGGGCAGCCAGCTCACCGCATGTGCGTCGTGTGCTGGAGCTGACCGGGGTGGAGGAGCAGCTGCCGATCGAGACTTAGCTCCGCACGGATCTGGCGTACCGCGTCGAACCCCCGCCTAAGGTGTTCCGGGGAAAGGCGTGTCGCTCGTCCGAAGAAGCTCGATAGTCGCCGTCATCACGCTCCTGGCCCTGGTCCTGGTCGGACTGGCGGTTCTCCCGAGCGCATCCTCAGCCCTGAGTCGAAGCCAGCGCCATTATCTGGCCGCCGCCAACAAGGGCGTCAAGCAGACCCACAAGTGGTGGAACCACGGCCGCCACTGGTACGCCTCGGTGCTGGGAGGCCCGAATGCCGCCTCGCTGTGGGGAATCGTGCCGCTCTTCGAGGCGCTCAACGGCCTGCAGATCGCCCAGCCCTCACATCGCCACCGGCGCGAGCTCAATCGCTTCGCCCGCGGCGCCGAGCGCTACCTGAACCCGAACCTCGAGCCGGTCCCAGGGTTCGGGCCGAAGCCCGGCCAGCGCGAGCCCGGCAAGACCACCTGGTTCGACGACAACGGCTGGTGGGGCCTGTCCTTCCTTGATGCCTATCGCGCCACCGGGAACGGGCGCTGGCTGACCGATGCCCAGATCGCGCAGAACTTCATCAGCGTCTCTGGCTGGGACACAACGGCGGGGCGCCCGGGCGGGATCTGGTGGAACACCAACCACAGCTTCTACGCCGGCGAGTCACTGGCGGGAGGGACGCTGCTCTCGGCCCGGCTCTACGCGATCACGCACGACCAGCACTATCTCGACGACGCTCTCAAGTACATCGCCTGGGCCGATGTCTGGCTGACCGACCCGACCACCGGGCTCTACGCCCGTCTCCGCAAGCCGAAGACGTACAAGAAGCCCGCGCCGGACGGCTCGACGACGGCCACCGCCGCGGCCGCCGACCAGAAGGCACTGAACGCCAATCCGGACGAGGCCGCCAAGCTCGAGGCTGCCGGCACGCACGTGCCCGGACCGGGGGAGGCCCAGAGCTCGTTCAACAACTACCCCGCCTTCGCCCCCTCGCCGATGCCCTACGTGAACGGTCCGATGATCCTCGCCCA
>DATFOK010000029.1:0-4235 GCA_035265665.1 Solirubrobacterales bacterium
GAGCTCGCCGAGCGCTACGACGCCGAGGGCGCCGACGAGCTTGTCTTTCTCGACATCACCGCCTCGCACGAGAGCCGTGACACGATCGTCGAGCTCGCCCGCCGCACGGCCGACAACGTCTTCATCCCCTTCACGATCGGCGGCGGCATCCGCTCCGTCGAGGACGCCCAGGCGGTGCTCGACGCCGGCGCCGACAAGGTCTCCGTCAACTCGGCCGCGCTCGATCGGCCGGAGCTGATCTCGGAGCTCGCCGAGGTCTTCGGCTCCCAGTGTGTGGTGATCGCGATCGACGCGAAGCGCTCCAACGGTGGCTGGGACGTATACACGCACGGCGGGCGCACCAAGGTCGACGGCCGCGAGGCGGTCGGCTGGGCGAGGGAGGCCACGGAGCGCGGGGCGGGGGAGGTGCTCCTGACGAGCATGGACCGCGACGGAACCACCGACGGGTACGACCTGGAGCTCACCTGCGCGGTGTCGGACGCCGTGAGTGTCCCGGTGATCGCCTCGGGCGGAGCCGGCGAGCTCGACCACTTGGTCGAGGCGGTCCGGGACGGTTCCGCCGACGCCGTGTTGTGCGCCTCGATCTTCCACTACGGCCAGTTCACGGTGGCCGAGGCGAAGCGGCGGATGGAGGAGGCCGGAATCCCCGTCCGCGCAGTGAGCGACTAGCCCTGCTTGCCGGGCTGCTTCTTCCCAGCCTTCTTCTTCCCCGGGCCCTTTTCCTTGGACTTCGCGGCCTTCGCCTTCTTGGCGAGCTGGGCGTGGGTGGTCGTCCTCAACGCGTAGAGCGTCCTGTAGCCGGTCAGGTAGAGGTTCTTGCCGTCCGAGATCACCGGGTTGTACGCACCGTCCTTGAAGCTCCAGAGCTTCCGGCCGCTGGCCGCATCGAATGCGTCGGTCTCCGTCTTCGCCAGGTTGGCGACGTAGACGGTCTCGCCGATCAGGCTGCCCGCGCCGATCACCGAGCCTCCCACGTCCGCTGACCAACGCACGGACCCGTCGCGTGCGTCGAGCGCGTAGAACGAGGTCCCGCCATAGGTGCCGAAGTAGACCGACGGCGGCGACTTCGGCGTGTCCGCCGCGATCGCCCCGGCGTAGACCTCGCCGCCGATCGTCTGGCTCCAGGCGACCTCCCCGGTGTTCTTGTTGAAGCTGTAGATGCGGCCGTCCTTCGATCCGGCATAGACGCGACCGAAGTCGACGGCGGCGGTGCCGTAGAAGGCGCCCGCCGATACGCCGGTGCCCTGCGAGTCAGACTGCCATTTGACCGAGCCGTTACCGACGTTGACCGCGCTCATCGTCCCGGAGTAGTCGCCGATGTAGGCGACCCCGTCGCTGACCGCCGGGGCTGCCTTCAATTCGCCCCCCAGGTCGGCCTCCCAGAGCCGCTTCCCGGTCTTCTTGTCGAAGGCGAAGAGCGTCCCGCACTCACAGCCCACGATCACCCTGTCGCCGACGACGACGGGCGAGGACTCGGTCCTGCCGGGAAGCGGCTGTCTCCACACCGTCTTCCCGTCGCCTGCGGTGAGGGCGATCACCTGACCCGGATCGAGGTTGGAGATGTAGATCATTCGGTCGCTGTAGGCCGGAGAGGACGCATTTCGGGTGGCGACCTCACGCATCCAACGCGCCTTCCCGGTTCGCTTCTTGACCGAGAAGGCGAGGCCGTTGTTGTTCACCGCGTAGAGGGCGCCGCCCACCAGGATCGGCGAGTACTCGAGGAGCCGCCGTCCCTTGAACGTCCACTTGACGGCATAGGGCGGCTTCACCTTCGGAGCGTCCAGATACCGGGTCCGCTCTCGGTTGAGGCCGTACATCGGCCAGTTGGTCAGCCCGGTCACCGGCGGCGTCTGGGTGGTGGTGACGAGCGTGCACGGGTCCGGGCACGACTTGTCCCCGGGCCGCTTCAGGATCAGGTAGCCGGCGAGCGCGATCACGACAGCGGCGATGGCGGCGGCCGCGCCAAGCGTCGCCCAACGGTGGTTGCTCCAGAGGTTCGCTCCGAAGCCGCGGATGTTCTTCCAGAGGTCTTGGATCGCCGGAGCATGGTAGGAAAGCCGCTAATGCCCGGCTCAAGCGACGTCGATCCCGCCCGGCTGGGAGACCAGGTCGCGTCGCTCGAGGCGATCGATCAGCTCCGCGGGATCGCCGAGCGGGTGCCGGCGTATCTGGTCGGTGGAGTGGTCCGCGACCTTCTCCTCGGACGGGAGGTGGCCGACCTTGACGTCGCGATCGAGAGGGATGCGGAGGCGCTTGCCGACCTTCCCGGCTTCAGCTCGGAGCGGGAGGGACTCTTCCTCACCGGCCGGCTCGAGCAGGGCGACGTGAAGATCGACGTCGCCCAGACCCGCGCCGAGAGCTATCCGTCACCAGGCGCGCTGCCGGAGGTCCGGCCCGCCCCGATCACGGAGGATCTCGCCCGCCGCGACTTCAGCGTCAACGCGATGGCGTTTCCGCTGAGCGGGGACGCGGAACTGCTCGATCCGCACGGTGGGGCGGACGACCTGCGGGGCGGGCTCCTGCGGGTCCTGCACGAGGGCTCGTTCGTCGACGACCCGACGCGTGCACTGCGCGCGGCGCGCTACGCGGCGCGCTTCGGCTTCGAGCTCGAGCCCGAGACGGAGCGACTGCTTCGCAACGCCGACCTCTCGACCGTCTCGGAGGACCGGATCGACAATGAGCTCCGCCGGATAGCGGCCGAGGACGATCCCGCCACCGCTCTCCGCCTGATTGCGGATTGGGGGGTGATGCCCACCGGCCTCGACCCCGGCGCCCCCGATCGGGTCGCCGAGGTGGCGCGCCTCGTCTCGGCTCCGCCGTGGTCCGGCTGGGCCGATCGCGAGCTCGCCGTGATGCTCGCCATCGTCCGCCCGCTGCCTCAGATCCGCGAGCTGGCGGCGGCCACGCCGGAGCGCCCCTCGGAGGCCGTCCGCCTGGCCTCGAGCTGGGATCCGGCGCAGCTGCTCGTCGCGCGTGCGCTCGGTGCGGAATGGCTCGACCGCTACGCGAGCGAGTGGCGTCACGTGCGGCTCGAGGTCACCGGCGAGGACCTGCTCGCCGCGGGCATCCCCCAGGGGCCCGTGATCGGCCGCGGCCTGGAGGCAGCCCTCTCGGGCAAGCTCGACGGCGAGATCTCCGGCCGCGACGAGGAGCTCCGAATCGCCCTTGCGACCGCCAGAGGCGAAATCCCGGAGGACTGACGCGCAAACGTCCCGGTGTATCCCCTCCAGGAGTGGCGCGGGACGTTCGGCACCGGCGGCGAGCTCATCTAGCCTCCTCGCGCATGGAGTGGCGCGAGCGAGACGGTGTGCGCTGGCTCGAGGCCGAGCTGCCCGGGGCGAGGGCGGGGTTCTCGACGCGGATCGGCGGTGTGAGCGAAGCGCCCTATGAGGCGCTCAACGTCGCGATCCTCACGGGCGATGAGCCCGAGCGCGTGAGCGAGAACCGCCGCCGGCTCGCGGAATCGATCGAACGCGATCCCGACGGCGTCGTGATGGGCCGCCAGGTCCACGGCACGGAGCTGCGCCGGCACGCTGCCCCGCAGGAGCCGCGCGTCTACGCCGACGTCGTAAAAAGCCCGGACGAGGTCGACGCGCAGGTCACCTCGAAAGGGGAGCTCACCCCGCTGGTGATGGTCGCCGACTGCCTGCCGGTGGCGATGGTCGGCCCGGGCGGGGTCGCGATGGCGCACTGCGGCTGGCGCGGGCTAGCCGGTGGGATCGTCGACGAGGCGGCCCGCGCGGTCGAGGCCGAGGCGGCCGCGGTCGGGCCGGGCATCGGGCCATGCTGCTACGAGGTCGGCGAGGAGGTGCTCGCGGCGTTCGATGACCTGGACGGCGTCGCCCGAGGCCGGATGCTCGACCTCACGGCGGTGGCAACGGCACTGCTGGAGCGCGCCAGTGTCAACACGATCGAGTCCTCCGGTCTCTGCACGAGCTGCAATCCAGAGCTCTTCTACTCGCACCGCCGCGACGGCGAGCGGACCGGTCGCCAGGCCGGACTGGTGTGGATGGAGTAGCCATGGTTGAGCCGGTAACCGACCTCGATGCCGCACGCGTCCGCTCCAACCTCGAGGAGATCTGGGCGCACGCGGGCCCCGAGGTCGAGATCCTCGCCGCGACCAAGTACGTGAGCGCTGAGGACATGGGCACCCTCGCCGAGGCCGGCATCGAGCTGGTCGGGGAGAACCGCCTCCAGGACCTCGAGGCGAAGCAGGACCGCTGGCGTGAGAGCTT
>DATFOK010000030.1:0-14115 GCA_035265665.1 Solirubrobacterales bacterium
CGGTCAGGCCGGTGCCGGACGCGCGTGTCTGCTGCCCGGTCGAGTGGAGCGAGGTCCCGGACGTCGATCCAAGGGAGCTTCGCCTCGACACGGTCCCAAAGCGGCTGAGGAAGAAGGGAGACCCGGCGGCGGACATCGACCGGAATGCCGGCTCGCTGGACCAGCTCCTCGACCTCGCCCGCCGCGACGAGGAGGGCGGGCTCGGCGACGCCCCCTGGCCACCCCACTTCGCGAAGCAGCGCGGCGAGCCGAAGCGGGTGCAACCCTCCAGGGCGCGCGAGGGCTGAGAAAACCGGCAATGAACAGGGGCTGACCCTAGCCGCCGAGCGGGCCTCGAGTGGCCCGCTCGGCGGGCGGGGGCGATTCCCCGGACTGTCCTGCTTAAGGCCGCTGGTGGCGGCCAAAGACAGGACAGTCGAGGAGATCCTCGCGCGATTGGCGAGCAGCTCGCAGGGGGTGGTGACCCGCCAGGAGTTGTTGCGAGCTGGAGTAACGAGGCACGAACTCCGGCAGCGAGTGAACACGGGCGCGTTGATCCCCGTTCATCGAGGTGTTTTCCATGTCGGGCACCAGGCCCCAAGCGTCTTGGCGCGCTACATGGCGGCGGTCAAGGCCTGCGGCCCCGGTTCCCTGCTGGTCGGCCGGGCCGCGGCGCACCTCCTCGGCCTCCTGAAGAGCCCCCCTGCATTGCCAGAAGTTCTTGCCCCAACCCAACACCGGATCAAAGGCGTGACGACTCACCGCGCCCGCAGATCGGAGGTGACGGACGCGACCAAGTGGCGCGGCATTCCGGTAACCACAGTCCAGCGAACCCTCGTCGATCTCGCCGCCGTCCTCGAAGAGGACGACCTGGCTCGCGCTGTCCACGAGGCCAAGGTGCGCCACCACACCACGCCCGCCCAGATCGAGCAGGTGCTGGGCCGCCGCCACAACTGGCCTGGAGCGCGCAAGCTACGGCGCGTGATCTGGGGCGAGGTGCCGGTGACACTCAGCAAGCTCGAATCCGCCTTCATTGCCTGTGTTGGGAAGGCCGGCCTCTCGCTTCCCGAGGTAAATCGCCGGGTTGACGGCCGATACGTCGACTGCCGCTGGCCGGAGCACCGATTGACCGTCGAGCTCGACAGCTACCGCTACCACGACACACTCCACGCCTGGGAGCAGGACCGCCAGCGCGAGCGGGAGGCCCGGGCGCGCGGCGACGAGTTCCGTCGCTACACCTGGTTCGACGTCGACCAGGAGCCCGCGCCGATGCTCGAGGACCTCCGGCGATTGCTCGGCAGGGCCCAGCTCTTTAGCTAAGGCCAGCCTTGCCTCGGGCCGATGAGTGCAGGCATGGACGCGAATCAGCTCGTGGTGGTCCACGGGATGCGCCAGACGCGCTCGATCCTCGAGCGTTGGGGAGACGATCCGTGGCCGGTGCTTCGCAGCTGGCTGGTGGGCGCCGTCCTGATCGCGCTCGCCCTGCTCGCCGGCGTGACGCTGACCGCCTCGCTGGTCAGGCCGGACTATGGCTTCCACTACGCGCCCACTATTCCAGCGGGCCTCGAGTTGGAGGCGGTCGCAGGGGTGCTGTTCCGGAACTCGCTCGTGCTGGCCCTCCACGCCTTCGCCTGCGTCGCCGGGTTCATCGCCGGCGCGACGCTGCCGCTGACCGCGGCCACCAAGACCGGCCTCAAACGGCTGATCCACGAGAAGGCCCGCCCGATCGCCTTCGCCTGGGTGATCGGCGTCACCTGCTTCTCCCTCCTCACCCAGACGCTCGGTCTGGGCCTGGTCGGCGCAACGATCGCCTACGACGAGTACATCTCCGCGCCCCTGCTGGTCCTCACCGCCCTCCCTCACGCCCTGCTCGCGCTGACCGCCGTCTTCCTCCCGCTTGCCGCGTGGACGATCGCCAGCCGCCGCGGCGAGTGGGACCAGCTGCTGGCCGCGACGATCGTCACGGTCTTTATGGCTATTCCGATGCTGATCGTCGCCGCGACCTGGGAGGTCTACGTCTGGCCCTACATCCTGCAGGCTGTCTCGCCGTGGGGCAATCTCTAGGCCGAGCGGCGCCTTAGACGAGCTGATCGATCTTGCAGTCCTTCGGCGCCTTGTCCTCGCGCCAGCGGACGATCTTCGAGCCGTGGCGGATGCGGCCGCCGCTCGTGTGGTCGTAGGTGACCTCGACCACCAGCTCGGGGCGGAGCTCGTACCACTCCAGCTCACGGTTGGCGTCCCAGCGGCTCGGATCGCCTGACGCCTTCTCGCCGGTCTCGTACTCGGCCAGAGTCTTGACCAGCTCCTTCTTCTCCTTCGCCTTCAGGCCGGAGGTATGGCCGATCGGCCGCAGCTCGCCGTTCTCGTAGAGGCCGAGGATCAGCGATCCGACCGTCCCCTCGTGCTTGCCTGGCCGCCAGCCCATCACCACGCAGTCGATCGTCCGCATCCGCTTCACCTTGACCATCCCCTTGCGCTGGCCCGGCTTGTAGGTCGCGTCGAGCTCCTTGGCGATCACTCCCTCCCCGCTCAAGAGCAGCGGCTCGGCGCCCTTCGCCGTCTTGTAGAGGGGCGTGACCTCGACCGACCCCGAAGCGGTCTTCTTTCGTCCCGGCGCAGCGGCGATCAGCTGCTCGAGCGCGGCGCGGCGCTCGGCGAACGGCTTGCCGGTCAGCTTTTGGCGGTCGACGGCGAGAAGGTCGAAGGCCCGGAACAAGGCAGGGGTCTGCTCCGCCAGCATCCGGACCCGCGACTCCGCCGGGTGGAGCCGGTTCTGAAGCGCGTCGAACTCCTCGCGGCCGTCGGAGTTGAGGATGACGAGCTCGCCGTCGAGCACGTAGCGGCCCTCGGGGAACTTCACCTCCGGGAAGTAGCGGCGCAGCGGCTTGGCGCCGCGTGACTGCATGTAGACGTCGTCTCCATCCACATAGACGATCGCCCGGAAGCCGTCGTACTTCGGCTCGTAGACCCAGCCCTCCCCCTCCGGCAGCACCTTGCGCGACAGCGCGAGTTGCGGCTTGATCGGGGGCTTCAGGGGATAGGCCACGTCGCGATCGTATCCGGCACCCGGCGCGGCCTAGGATCGCGGCGCGTGGCAGATCCGGCGATGACCCAGCCCCCCAGTACCGCCGACTTCGTCGTGATCGGCGGCGGCATCCTCGGACTCGCGGTGGCGCGCGAGCTGCTCGTCCGGTACCCGGACGCGAGCCTCTGCGTCCTCGAGCGGGAGAACCGGCTCGCCGCCCACCAGACCTCCCACTCGAGCGGCGTGATCCACGCCGGCATCTACTACGCGCCCGGCTCGCTGAAGGCACGCCTTTGCGTCGAGGGCGCCCGCCTCCTCTACGCCTACTGCGACGAGCGCGGCATCGAGGCGAGGCGAAATGGCAAGCTGATCATCGCCACCGAAGCATCGGAGCTCGATCGTCTCGACGAGCTCGAGCGCCGCGGCCGAGCCAACGAGGTGCCCGGCCTGCGGCGGGTGGGATCCGAGGGAATCGCCGAGATCGAGCCGCACGCCCGCGGCATCGCGGCCCTGCACTCCCCCGCGACCGGCGTGGTCGACTTCGCCCGGGTGGCGGCCGCCGTCGCCGCGGACGTCGAGGCCGCTGGAGGCGCGGTCGTGACGGGCTGTCCGGTCCATTCCCTCGCTCCCCGGATCGGGGCGATCGCGGTCCGGCACGCGGACGGCATCACGGAGGCCGGCTTCGTCGTGAGCTGCGCGGGTGCCTGGAGCGACCGCCTCGCCGTAGCCGCCGGAGCGCCGAAGGAACCGCGCATCGTCCCGTTCCGCGGCGCCTACCTGAGGCTGCGGCCCGAGCGCCGGGGACTCGTCCGGGCCAGCATCTATCCCGTCCCCGATCCGGAGCTGCCGTTCCTCGGCGGCCACCTGACGCGCGGTATCGGCGGCGAGGTACTGCTCGGCCCCTCGGCCCTGATGGTGGGCGCCCGCGACGCCTACCGGCTCGCCCGGGTTCGTGCCCGCGACCTCACCTCCACCCTCGCCTGGCCCGGGACCTGGCGCCTGGCCCGCCGCTTCTGGAGGACCGGACTCACCGAGCTGCAGCACGCCGCGAGCCGCCGCGCCTTCGTCGCCGACCTGCGTCGTTTCGTACCCGAGCTCGGCGCGGCCGACGTCCTCCCCGCCCTCTCGGGCATCCGGGCGCAGGCCGTCGACCGCGACGGACGCCTGGTCGACGACTTCGTAGTGCACCACACGGACCGCGCGCTGCACGTGCGCAATGCCCCCTCACCGGCCGCGACCTCGTCGCTCGCGTTGGCGAGGCTGATCGCGGATCAGGCCGGCGAGCTCGGCTGACGCGAGGGCACTGCGGCGCCCGTTCGGTCCTGCCTTAGCAGCCTCCGACCAGCAGGAAGATCAGGACGATCAGGACGATGACCGCCGCGATCGCGATCAGCCTGCGCCGCAGGTAGACGTCCGGGCCGCCGTAGTGGCGTTCGACCTCGCCCTCGGGGCTGCGCGGGCCCGCTGGCTCGAGCAGCTCCTCGTCTCCGGTCGCCGGCGGCTCGCCGCGACGCGATCGAGCGCGCGCTTCCGCCGCTGAACGGCGTTCCTCGGGGGTTCTCCCTCCAGATTCGATGTGCGCAGCCTAATAGGGGACCGGGACGCCGAGGTCATTCAGGGTGAGAAAGAGGTTGCGTATCGGCTCGTACGGGCCGCCGGGGGCCGAGATCCGCTCGCTCTCACCGACATCGCCGATCACCACGTTCGCGTCCAACACCGCGCCGGTGGCGCCGCCCAGCCGCGCGCGGTCGGCGGGGGGCAGCCCGATGACCGCAGAGAGCTCGAGCTCGTGGAAGAGACGGTCCTCGTAGCCGACGCACGCGGTTGCCGTCCCCGAGACCGTCGGGGCCACCGGTAACCCGAGCTCCGCGGCGAGGGGAGCCAGGTCGCGCGACGCCGCCTTCCGTCGCAATGGAGCCGCGATCCGCTCGCAGTCAGCGCCGCCCTCGCTGCCCTCACCCTCAACGCGCGCCCGGCCGAACCAGCTGCGCGGGTCGAGGCCGAGAGGAGACCCGGTCGCGGCGGCGGTCTCCCGGATCCGGGCGTTGGCGGCCTCGACCGCCCCGTTCCCTACCTCATAGACGTCCCCGTAGAGGCTCAGGTAGACGTCGTCGCCGGTCGAGACCAGGCGACCGCCGATCGGGAACGCGAGCGCGCTGGCCGACAGCCGCCAGTCGAAGCTGGGAATCCGTTCGCCCCCGCCACTGACGTACGGCCCCTCGACCCGCAGCCGCAAAGGTTGAGAGAGCCGTTCCACGCCGACCACCTGCAGGCGCGCCTCGACCTCGACGTTCGCGCTCGAGATCCGGCGCTGGCTGGCTTGGTCGAGCATCGTCTCCGGGTTCACCCGCTCGTGATCCGAGCCGCCGCACCCCGCGAGGGCGGCCGCGAAGATCAGGACTGCGAGGGATCGGCGCATGCCCGGGTAGTCTCACAACGTGGCGGTCCGCGAAGCGATCCCGCGGAAGGCGGAGGCCGAGGAGGGCGTCTCCTCGTTCGCCAAGTCGCTCTTCCTTGGCGAGATCCACGAGCAGCTGGTCTTTCCCTGGCCGACCGCCGATCGGGAGGAACAGGACCGGATCAGGGAGCTCAACACCAGGATCCGCGACTACTGCGCCGAGCACTACGACCCCAGGCAGGCCGAGGAGGAGCGCTGGATCCCGGACCAGGTGCTGCGCGACCTGGGCGAGATTGGAGCCCTGGGCCTCTACGTCGAGAAGGAGTACGGCGGGCAGGGGCTCTCGCAGACCGGCTACGCCAGGGTCTTCGAGACTGTCGGCCAGATCGACGCCACGCTCGCGATCGTGCTCGGCGTGCACCAGTCGATCGGCTTCAAGGGCATCTCGCTGTTCGGCACCGACGAGCAGAAGGAGCGCTTCCTCCCCGACCTCGCCACCGGGCGGAAGCTCGCGGCCTTCGCGCTGACCGAGCCGGAGGCCGGCTCGGACGCCTACCACGTGCGCTCGCGCGCGGTGGAGCAGCCCGACGGCTCCTGGGTCCTGAACGGTGAGAAGCGGTACATCGGCAACGGCTCCCGCGCCGACGTGATCACCACCTTCGCCCGCGCGGAGGTCGGCGGCGAGGACAAGCACATCGCCCTGCTGCTCGAGAAGGGAATGGACGGCCTCGAGGTTGGCGAGCGCTACGACACGATGGGGCTGCGCGCGAACGACCTGCGCCGGCTCTATTTCAAGGACGTCCGGGTGCCGCCCGAAAACGTCCTCGGCGAGCCCGGCCAGGGCTTCCGGGTGGCGATGCAGATCCTCAACAACGGCCGGATCGGCCTCGGCACCGGCTCGGTCGGCGGCGCCAAGAGGCTGCTCGACCTGGCGATCGAGCACGTCAAGGAGCGCCGCCAGTTCGGCCAGCCGCTGGCCGAATTCGAGCTTGTCCAGGACAAGATCGGCTGGATGGTCTCCTACCTCTTCGGCCTGGAGTCCATGACCTACCTGACCTGCGGGCTGGTCGACGCGGGCGTCCCCGACTACTCGCTCGAGTCCGCGGTCTGCAAGGTCTCGGGGACGGAGTTCCTCTGGTACGCCGCCAACCGCGCGCTGCAGCTGGCCGGGGGCGAGGGCTACATGCGCGACCAGCCCTACGAGAAGGTGCTCCGCGACACGCGCATCTATCCGATCTTCGAGGGCGCAAACGACGTGATGCGGGCGTTCATCGCCCTCGGCGGCATGAAGCCGGTGGGCGAGAAGCTCGAAGGACTCTCGGAGATCGAGCTGAGCGATCCGATCGGCTCAATCGGGGTGCTGATCGACTACGCCTCGGGCCGGATCCAGCGCGAGGTGCGCCCGGACAGGATCACCAAGGCGCACGATGATCTCTCCGAGCACGCCGATTCGGTCTCAGACCAGGTCAAGCGCCTCGCGGACCTCACCGAGAAGTTGCTGCGCGAGCACCGCAAGGACATCGTCGGGCGGCAGTTCCAGCAGAAGCGGCTGGCCGACAACATCGCGGACATCTACGCGCAGATCGCTCTGCTTTCGCGGGTGAGCCACATCTTCGAGGACCAGGGCGTGGAGCCCTCGGGCCAGGAGCGCTTCATCGCCGACACCTTCTGCCGGCGGGCAACGGCTCGGGTGGGAAGCCGGTTCGACCAGATCGAGTCGAACGACGACGAGCGGATGACGGCGATCGCCAAGCTCGCCTACAAGCGCGGCTCCTACGGCTACGCGCTCTTCGAGGACTGAGCTAGATGCGGCCGCGGTGTTTGTGGCGGCCGTTGATGGCGAAGCCGTCTATCGGTTCCGCTTGTCCTTGAACACCTTTCGATCCAGGAAAGGCACCACGGTCTTCAGGAAGGCGTTCTTCTTCGGCGCCGCGGTCAGCGGGTCGAGATGGCTCATCAGGGGATTCCGGTTGACGAGCATCGACTCGCGCCGGGTGGTGCGGGCCAGGCGGATGAAGTTGCGGGCCCCGTCGAGGACGTGTGCTCCCGCCAGGTCGGTGGCGATCGCGTAGAGGGGCAGGTTCACCTTCCGGGTGTGGGAGAGGCGCAGGCCGAGGAAGTTCGCCACATCGTTCTGGATCATCTGGTCGGCGCCGTTGGTGTCGATCGTGAGCCGCTTCGGGAAGTACCACTCGACGGCGTTGCTGGGCTCCTGCCCGAAGGTCTGGGCCATGCGGCCGATCGGGGTGACGCCCCCGTCGACCCAGTCACGCGAGTCGCCGGCCGCCGCCAGCCCGCCGCCGTTGATGTGCAGCAGGCTGAGCTCGGCCGGTGCGGTGTCGCGATCGAAGGCGAAGCCGAAGAGGCCACGATTGGTCACGGGAAACGGCGGGTTGAACTGCGGCGGCAGCAACGGATAGCTCTGCAGCGTCGCGGCGGAGGCCGTCGGCGCCTTCTCGGCGTAGAGGCCTCCCACCTCGGCGAACAGGCCGGCCGCCTCGGGTATCCCGATCCCGAGCAGGTCGAGGAACGGACTGCCCGTCTGCAGCTCGGCGATCGCCTGCTGGGCCTGAGACAGGTCGTAGGCGTCGAAGCTGCCGAGCAGCCCGCCGTCGATCAACACCAGGCCGGCGAGGTCCTTGTAGCCGGGTCGGCCGTTGAAGTCCCAGGCCGCGTAGGCCACCGTCAGCGAGGCGCCCAGGGAGTGGCCGCCGAGGATGACCTGGCGGCGCCCATGCGCGCGCGCCCGCCGCACCACCGCCCGGGCGTCGTTGAGCGCCACCGCCATCCCCCACTCCCGCGCGTAGGGATCCTCGTCGGGACCTCGGATGCGGAATCCCTGCAGGTTCAGGTAGTAGTCGAAGGCCTGCTGGAGCGGGATCTGACCGTTCTCGGCAGCCGCGAAGGTGGCGGTGTCCTCGAGAGTCTGAGTGCGCCGGTCGATCGCCCAGACCTGGAGCCCGCGGGCTCGCTTAACCAGGTCGCGCGCGATCAGGGTGAAGTCGCCGGCCCCACCCTGCGTCCCGGGCATCAGGACGAGCACCCGCTTGGCGGACTTCGGGCCGAACTGATGGACCGTCACCTGGTTGAACTGGGCCGGGCCCGGGGCGGCGGGCGTCGGCACGGTGATGATCCGCTCGCGGGCCGCAGCCGGAACGGACGCCATTGCCGCCACCATCAGCACCAGACCGGTCCCGGCAAGCGCGATCCACGCGCGCAAGCGAATACTCGTCACGTTCTCCTCCATCCCTGGAGGAGGGACCATATTTGGTCGTTACTTCGAGCGCCCCGGAGGGATCTCGGTCAGGCCCTTGGCGACGCCCCTCGGCGCGGGGCTGGACTTCGGGCCTCTGGTCGAGGATTTTCCCCGCGCCGATCCTCCGCCGTTGCCACCTGCATTCGACTGGGCGGGTGGACCCGTCTCGCCGCTCTGGCCGGGAGGCGTGGCCTCGTTGAGCCCGATCGCCTTGCCGCGCTCGTGGCCCACCGCCTTGCCGCGCGCCTTCTCGCGCTGCTCGCGGGCGTGCTCGTGCGCCGCCGCGGAGTTGCCGCCCTTGCCCTTCGACTTCGTCTGGGCGGCGTTCGAGACGTCGTTGCCGCCAGCCTCGTCACTCGAGGTCTTCGGATTCGTCGAGGTCGGCTGCTGCTGGCTGTGGTCGGAGGGCTGGTTCGGCAGGTCGATCCCGATCGAGTCGAAGGCGGAGCGCGCCGGCGAGGGCACAGTGACGCCGGCGACCGCGAGGCCCGCCAGGACGAGCGGGACGAGGGCGACCGCGATCCCCACCCTGGCCACCAATGCGAGCCGTGAGCGAGGCCGTCTCGCCGAACGGGTGCGCGCCGCGTTACCCCGGCGCAGCTCCGCAGTCTCGGCCTCGATCGTCGAGGCACGGGCGGTCGCGGCGAGGCGCGGCACGAGGGCGGTCGCCAGCCGGGGATCAGGCTGGGTCGGCACCGCCGCGCGCAGCGCATCCATGAAGACGAGGGATTCGTTCATCTCTTCTGGGTAAGCGCCGTTCCCGTTCGCAGGGTTACTCCCCATACTCGCCCCCTCCTCGGCTCCTCGCCTCGGCGCGTCCCTGCGCCAGCTCGCGCTTGGCCGCCGCGAGCCCGCGCCGCTGCAGCGCCTTGACGGCGCCCGGTCGCTTGCCGACCGCCTTGGCGACGTCCTCGATGCTCATGTCGGCGAGCACCCTGAGCAGCAGCACGGCGCGCTGGTCGTCCGAGAGTGCGGAGAGAACGCGGTGGACGCTCTCGGTGCCGATCCGAGCGAGGGCCTCTTCCGCCGCATCGTCCGCGCGGCCGCTCGGCTCGGGCGGTTCCGGGGACAGGTCCACCGGACGGCGCGCCGAGTGGCGGCGGGCGTCGATCAGCCGGTGGTGGGCGATCGTGAACACCCAGGAGCGGAAACCTGGCTCCTCGCCCTCGAATCTCGAGATGTCGCGGGCCACCTGGAGGAAGACCTCACTCAACACGTCCTCGGGATCCGGCGCGTTGTTGGCGCGCAGGTAGCCGAGGACGATGGGCGCGAGCCCGTCGTAGAGGTCCTGCCAGGCCGCCTCGCTGCCCTGCCTGGCCGCCTCCAGGAGGGTGGTGAAGCGCTCCGGGGACATCCCGAGGCGACGGTACCGGAGTTTCCGCGCGCGGACTCCTGATCGATCTCGGCGTAGCCGGCGCTTAACCTACAGCCTGTATGTCACCCGCACAGACCACGCGCCCTGGGCGCCGCGAGGCTGAGGCGCAGGCCACTCGCGACGCGCTCGTCCGGGCGGCGCTCGAGCTGTTCAGCAAGCGCGGCTACGCCGGGGTGGGGACCGAGGAGATCGGCGCCCGCGCCAAGGTCACCCGCGGCGCGCTCTATCACCACTTCAGCGACAAGCGCGATCTCTTCCGCGCCGTCTTCGAGCGGGTCGAGGCTGACCTGATGGAGCGGATCGGCGCCCGCATGGAGGCGACTGACGATCCCTGGGAACTGATGCTCGCCGGCATGCGCTCGTTCCTCGACGCCTGCGAGGAGCCGGCGGTGAAGCAGATCGCCCTCACCGACGCGCCCTCGGTCCTCGGCTGGCAGGAGTGGCGGGAGATCGATAACCGCCACGGGCTTGGGCTGACCCGGGCCGCGCTGCAGGGGGCGGTCGACGCCGGGGTGATGCGGCCGATCGCGGTCGAGCCGATGGCGCACCTGTTCGTCGCCGCCCTCTCGGAGGCGGCGTTCGTGGTCGCCCACTCGGATCACCCGCACAAGGCGCGCGCCGAGGTGGAGGCGGCCCTGATTCAGCTGAGCGAGGGCCTGCGGGTGTAGCTGTCGGGGGGCGAATCCCTGGCTAGTTGAGCCGCTCGACGATCATCGCCTCGCCCTGGCCACCGGCGACGCACATCGTCTCGAGGCCGACCTGGTGGTCGTCCGTCTCCATCGCGTTGATCAGCGTGCCCATGATCCGGGCGCCGGTCATGCCGAAGGGGTGTCCGAGGGCGATCGCCCCGCCATGCGTGTTGAGCTTCTCCAGCGGGATGTCGCACTCGGCCATGATCGGGATCACCTGGGCGGCGAACGCCTCATTGAGCTCGACCGTGTCGACGTCGCTCATCTTCATCCCGGCGCGGTCGAGCACCTTCTTGATCGCCCCGATCGGGGCGACGCCCATGTACTCGGGCTCGTTTCCGTGCGTGGCGGCGGCGCCTAGCCTCACACGTGGCTCCAGCCCGAGCTCCTTGGCGCGGTCCTCGGACATGACCAGGACCGCGGCGGCGCCGTCGTTGAGCGGGCAGGAGTTGCCGGCGGTGACCCCGCCCCCGCCCTCGAAGGCCTCGTCCAGCTCGGAGAGCTTCTCGAGGGTCGAGCTCGGCCGGGGTCCGTCGTCCTTGGCGACCTCGGTGCCGTCCGGAAGCGTGACGGGCACGATCTCGCGGTCGAAGAAGCCGTCCTCCTGTGACTTGACGGCCAGCTCCTGGGAGCGCTGCGCGTACTTGTCCATGTCGGCGCGGCTCACCTCGTAGCGCTTCGCCACGTTGACCGCCGTGATGCCCATCTCGATGTAGGCATTGGGCTGCCCGTCCTTGCCCTGCAGCTTCTCATTCTGGTCGGCCGCCCCGGCCGGCTCGGTGCGCTCGTTGTAGCGGCTCACCCACTCCACGCCGGCGGCGACGTAAGTGTCGCCCTGCCCGGCGCGCACGGCGTTGGCCGCGTGCCTGATCGAATCGAGGCTCGAGGCGCAGTAGCGCGACATCGTCACTCCGTTGACGGTCTCGGGCAGCTTCTCGGAGAGCAGCACCATGATCCGCGCGATGTTGAAGGCTTGAAGCCCCTGCGGCATGCCGCAGCCGCAGAACACGTCCTCCACGGAGGCGGGCTCCACATCGGGATTGCGCTCGAGCAGCTGATCGATCACGTAGGCGCCCATTTCGTCGGGGCGCAGCTGGGCGAGGGAGCCCTTGAAGGCCCTGCCGATGGGCGTGCGGACGGTGTCGACGATCACTGCTTCGGGCATTGCGCCTCTCCTTCAACGGTGGACGGGACGCGGAATGCTACGCGGCCTCGCCCACCGGGGTGCTCCTTCCCGCTCCAGGTCTAGGATTCGCACATGCCAGACGTCAGGTCGCTCGTGCCTCGCATGCCTCGCATCCGGATGCCCAGGGCGACCCGGCCCGGGCGCGCCTCGCGCCTCGCGAGCGAGAGCCCCACGGCCACCCAACCCAAGGAGGCGGGAGGCGCCGTCCAGGCGGCCACGACGCAGGAGGCCAAGCCGTCAGCCACCACGCCCGAAGCGGCGAAGCCAGCCACGGGCGCGAAGGCCGCCGAGCCCAATCTGCAGGAGCGCATCGCGGGCCTGCAGGGCTGGATGGCCGAGATCGAGCGCAAGCAGGCGCGGATCACCTACTTTGGCGGTCTCGCCCTCCTGCTGGCGCTCGGCGCGGCCGGCGCCGCGCTGTACTTCGGCCTGACCAACGAGTCGGAGGGAGCCAAGAAGGACGACCTGGACGCGCTCACGAATCGTGTCGACTCGCTGCAGGGCGCGGTCACCAAGAACAGCAAGGACACGCAGAACGCGCTCAACGCCTCGATCGCACAGCTCCAGCAGTCGATTTCGGGACTGCAGAAGCAGCAGGCACAGGCGGCGGCCAACATCTCGACCCTGCAGAGCCAGATCGCCGCGGGCGCGCTCAACAAGCCCGCGGCCCCCGGAGTCGCGCCTGCCACGCCCACGCCCGGGGCGGCGACCACCACCACCACGCCTGCGAACCCGAACAAACCCTAGTTAGTGGCGATTGCCACGAAGCTGCAGGCGTAATCGCCACGCGCGTCCGGTAGGTGCTCTAGCTTGACCCGCGGAATCGGCTCGAAAGGAGGTCCTCGATGCCTGAGGGCTATTGCGTCAAGGAACGCAAGAAGGTCGAGATCAAGGATCCGCAGCAGGTCACGATGAAGAACGGTCGTCCGGCGATTCAGGGCACGTGCCCGGACTGCGGAACCAAGATCTTCAAGATCGGGAAGCTCTCCTAGCTCTGACTCTCCGTGCGACCTCGGCCGGCGTGCACCCGGCCGAGGATCGCCGCTCTCAGGCGAGGCCTCTTGGCGGCTAAATCCATCACCGCCCCGCGCACGTAGGAGGAAGGCAGGCCGCGTTTCGCGGTCGTCAACGAACGCAGTGGAGGTGTGGGATGCGCTCTAAGCGACGTTTCGCAGCGTTGTTCGTGATCGTGGCCGCGATCGCTGTTCCGATTGCCGGCTGCGGCGGAGATGATGACGACGACGACGCCGGTGCCGATACCGGCGCGGCGACTCAGGCCGCCACGACGGGTGGCGCGTCGGGAGGCGGTGAGACGGTCGACATGTCGCTGACCGACTTCGCGCTCAACCCGGCCGATCCAACTGTCAAAGCGGGAACCGTGACGTTCAACGTGACCAACGACGGGCAGGCGCCGCACGCCCTCGAAGTGGAGGGACCCGGCGAGGAGGTCGAGACCGAGACCCTCTCCGGGGGCGGCTCGGAGAAGCTCACGGTCGATCTGAGCAAGCCCGGCACCTACGAGATGTACTGCCCGGTGGGAAATCACAGAGAGATGGGCATGGAGGGCCAGGTCACTGTGGAGTGACCCAGGCGACCATCCAGTCGGCCTAGGGAAGCGCCACTACGCCCCCGAGGACGCCCACGTAGGCCGTGCCGTCCGGCCCGAGCGTCACGGGAGCGTAGTTGTTGTTGAAGAGGATGCCGGTGCCGGCGAGGCGCCGATACACGGTTCGCCCCGTCCGGAAGTCCAGCGTGGTCAGGTACCAGGCGTCGATGTCATCCGGCCGCGAGGGATGCGTGTAGGTGTAGACCAACCCGTTGGCGAGCGAGAGCTTGGGGACGACGGACGGAGCCCTCTCGTCGCTGGTCCAGACGGTGCGGCAGCGGAACTTCGCCGGTCGCTTGCGGTTCTTACCCTTCTTCGCCTTCTTCCCCTTCTTCTTGACGACGTCAATCCGGGTCAGGCCCGGCGCGGTGATGCCCCCACTCGGGTCGGCGGCGCTGATCTGGTAGCCGTAGTTGTTCTCGACGACCAGCGACCTGTTCGTGCCGATCAGCGAGTTGTCGGTCGAGCCGGCGCCCTTGGCGAACACCGGCGCCGAGCAGACCCGGCGAGCCTTGGCCTTCCTCTTCGCGTTGGCGCGAGCCGAGCGGGCGCGTTTCTTGTGTTGCTTCCCCTTGAGCTTGATCGCGCGCCGGTAGACGAC
>DATFOK010000031.1:0-4591 GCA_035265665.1 Solirubrobacterales bacterium
CGGGCCGCGCCGATCTTGGTGCGCACGAAGATGATCGCCTGCTCCGGCTCCTCCTCCCGCAGCACCTCCTCGAGGCGCTCGAGTTTCTTCCGGGCCTCGACCTTCACGTAGGCTTGCTCGACCGAGTCGACGGTGAGCTTCTTCGGCGACACGCGGATCGTGACCGGGTCGTACATGTACTGCTCGGCGAGCTTCGCCACCGGCCCCGGCATCGTCGCCGAGAAGAGCAGGGTCTGGCGGCCACTGGGGCACATCCGCAGGATTCGCTCGACGTCCTCAATGAAGCCGAGATCGAGCATCTCGTCGGCCTCGTCGAGGACCACGTAACGCGCCGCGGTCAGGACCAGTGACTGCCGCTGGATCAGGTCCATCATCCGGCCGACCGTCGCGACCACGATCTGGGCGCCGTGCCGCAGGCGGGACTGCTGCTCGCGGATCGGTGCGCCGCCGAAGACCGCCACCACGTTCACCTTCTCGAGGTGCTCGGCGTAGGCGCGCAGCGCCTGGGTCACCTGGATGCAGAGCTCGCGCGTCGGCGTCAGCACGACCGCCTGCGTCTCCTCGTTGTCAGGGTCGATGTGCTCGAGCATGGGCAGGCCGAAGGCCGCGGTCTTGCCGCTGCCGGTCTGCGCCTGGCCGATCACGTCGTGCCCGTTCAACAGCTCCGGGATCGCCTGCGCCTGGATCGGGGTCGGCTCGACGTAGCCGAGCTCGTCCAGGGTCCGAAGCAGGCCCTCGGACAGGCCGAGATCCGAGAAGGAGGTGGCCGCCTCCGGCACATCACGGGTCGCGCTGGCGCGCGCCCTCGCATCAACGTTCTCGCTCATCACGCCGATGGGTCGAGGAGAAGCTTGCCGGTGGTGCTGCGCTCCTGCATGTCCTGGTGGGCTCGCGCGACCTCGCTGAGGGGATAGGTGTTGCCGATCACGACCTCGAGCTCGCCCGAGGCGACGGCCCCCAGCAGGTCGGCGGTCATCGAGCGGATCAGGTCCCGGCGCCGGGCGACGAGGGCAACCAGCCAGAAGCCAAGCACCGACTTCGAGGTCTGCAACAGATAGTTGGTGTGCAGCTCGTTGGGGTGGCGCGCCGCATTGCCGAAGACGACGATCCGCCCCAGCATGCCGAGCGCGCCCAGCTCGCCCTCGAAGCCGGTGCCGCTCATGTGGAGGACGACGTCGACACGCTCACCGCCATTCGCCTCGAGGATCGCCTCCTTCAGGTCCTCGGCGCGGGAGTCGGCGGTCGCGTCCGCTCCGAGCCGCTCGGCGAGCGCGCGCTTCTCGTCGCTCGAGGCAAGGCCGATCACCTTCGCGCCGGCGCGTTTGGCGAGCTGCACGGCGAGGGTGCCGGTGCCGCCGGCGGCCGCCTCGATCACGACCGTCTCGCCCTCCTCGACGTGGGCGCAATGGTGGAGCAGCGCGTGTGCCGTCAGTCCCTGCAGCAGCAGGGCGGCGGCCTGGTCGTCGCTCACCTCGTCCGGAAGCGGCACGAGCCAGTCCTCCGGCACGGCGGCCTTCTGCGCGTAGCCGCCGTTGACCAGGAGCGCGGCGACGCGGCGCCCGTCCGGGGTGGTACCGCTGACCTCCCCGCCCGGGATCAGGGGCAGGGCCTGCTCGGCGAGGTAGTCGTTGCGGATCGCGTGGGTGTCGGCCCAGTTAATGCCCGCCCGGGCCACGTCCACCACCACCTGCCCGTCGGTCGGCTCCGGGTCCGGCAGCTCCACCAGCTTGAGCACCTCTGGCCCGCCGAACTCCTCGATCTGAATAGCCTTCACGCCGCAAGCGTATGTCACTGACCGTCGTTGGAAGCATCGCCTTCGATTCCGTGCGCACCCCCTTCGGGGAGCGCGACCGCATGCTGGGCGGGTCCACCGTCCACTTCAGCCTGGCCGCGAGCTTCTTCACCGAGGTTCGCGTCGTCGGGCCCGTCGGCGACGACTTCGGCGCCGACGAGCTCAAGGTGCTCGAGGACCGCGGCGTGATCACCGACGACATCGAGCGGGTGGGGGGCGGCCAGACCTTCTTCTGGCGGGCCCACTACGAGTACGACATGAACGTCGCCCACACCGACGACACCCAGCTCAACGTCTTTGCCGACTTCGACCCGAAGCTCTCCGACGCCGCGAAGCGCTCGGAGCTTCTCTTCCTCGGCAACATCGATCCCGAGCTCCAGCGCAGGGTGAGGGCTTCGTGCCAGGCGGAGTTCGCCGGGCTCGACTCGATGAACTTCTGGCTCGAGCACGAGCGGGAGTCCCTGGTGGCCGCGATCGCGGAGGTCGACTGCCTGCTGCTCAATGACGCGGAGATCCGCGAGCTGACCGGCGAGCCGAACCTGGCGCGCGCGGCCCGCACCGCGATGGAGATGGGGCCGGGTGTGATCGTCGCCAAGCGGGGCGAGTACGGCGCCGCCCTCTTCTCCGGCGACGAGTTCTTCGCGATCCCCGGCTACCTGCTCGAGGACGTCCGCGACCCGACCGGCGCCGGCGACAGCTTCGCCGGCGGCTTCCTGGGCTATCTCGACAGCCGCCGGGCGGCGGGCGACTCGGTGCGCGACCCGGCGATCCTGCGCCAGGGGATGGCCTACGGCTCCGTGCTCGCCTCCTTCAATGTGGAGGACTTCGGAACCGAGCGGATCCAGGCACTCACGAAGGAAGAGATCGAGGAGCGCATCCGCGACTTCCAGCGGATCACCCGCTTCGAGGTGGAGTCGGCGCCGGCGCCACCGCCGGGGACCGGCTAGGTCCGCAGGCGGGCCTCGTCAAGGTCGAGGTCGGCCTGGATGCGGCGGAAGAGGTCCTGCTTGATTCGGCCCTCGCTGCGCATCTCGAGCAGCGCGACCCGCTCCCGGTCGATCAGATCCTCTCGCAGGCGGTGATAGCCGCTGAGCGGGTCCTCGATGGGCGTCTCGCCATCCTCGCCCGAGAGGGCGGCGACGCAGCGTGCGAACCGCGCCTGATAGAGCTCGCGGAGCCGCTGGACCACGTTCTCCGGGACGCCGGGCTCGGTCGCCTCGATCTCCTCGAGCCGGTCGAGGGCAGCCTGCGCCGCTGCCAGGCGGGCAACGGCTTCGTCGGGTGACCAGGCTTCGTGCTTACCAAGGCCGAGGCGGCGCACCACGTAGGGCAGGGTCAGCCCCTGACCGACGAGCGTCACGAAGATGACGGCGACGGTCAGGTAGATGATCAGGTCGCGGGAGCCGAGCGGCGCCCCGGAGTCGAGGCTGAACGGCAGCGCGAGCGCGGCGGCGAGCGAGACCGCCCCGCGCATCCCGCTCCAGCCGATCAGGGCGTTTTCCCGCCAGTCCTCCCCGGGGGACCACCCGCGCGCCCCCTCGGCGATGCGGCCCAGCGAACCCGGCAGGAACTGCCAGGCCATTCTCACCGCGATCACGACCGCTGATACCAGCAGCCCGTAGCCGAAGATCTCACCGACCGAGAACTGCTCGCCCACGCGCCGCAGCACCTCGGGGAACTGGAGGCCGACCAACACGAACAGGATCGCGTTGAGGGCGAAGATCAGCACCCGCCAGAAGGCCTGGGCGTTGAGCCGCGTGTCGGCGTCGTAGAGCTCGTGGGAGCGCCAGCCCGCATAGAGCCCGGCGGTGACGGCGGCCAGCACCCCGGACGCCCCGATGCCGTCGGCGACGGCGAAGGCGGCGTACGCCAGCAGGACGGTGAGCAGGATGGCAAGCGGTGGATCGTCCAGACGGCGGATCGCCCTCGACGCGAGCCAGGACATCACGAGACCAATGGCGATGCCCCCGACCACCGCCACGATCAAATCGTCGAACACCGTCTCCGCCGTGAGTGCGCCGCCCACCAGTGCCGCGAGAGCGACCTTGTACGAGACCAGGGCGACCGCGTCATTCACCATGCTCTCGCCCTCCACCAGGGTGGTGACACGGTCCGAAACGCCGATCCTCTCGAAGGTGGCGATCGCCGAAACCGGATCCGTCGGGGCCACGATCGCGCCGAGGACGAAGGCCTCCCCCCAGTTGATGCTGGGGATCACGGCCTGGGCGGCGACCGCGACCGCGACCATCGTCGCCAGTGTCAATCCGAGCACGAGCCAGGTCAGAGGGACGTGCTCGGCGCGCAGCTCCCTGGGTGAAGCCCAGTAGCCCGCCGACTGCAGGATCGGCGGCAGAAAGACGAGGAAGACGACTTCGGGCTCGAGCTCGAGCGATGGGCCGCCTGGGATGAACCCGATCCCGAGCCCGCCGAGCACGAGCACGATCGGGTAGGGGATCGCGACCAGGTCGGCGATCCGCACCAATACGATCGCGGCGGCGACGAGCGCGATCAGCGTCTCGATGTCGTTCACCGCGCGAGCATACGATCGACCTCACCACGTGACGGAACTCACGCCGCCACTCTCCGCCGAGGATCATGTGGACGGGCCCAAGCGCCCGGAGCTCGAGCTGGTCATGTACGGGGACTTCCAGTGCCCCTACTGCACGGCGGCCTACCCAATCGTGCGCCGGATCCGCGACCGGCTGGCGGGCAGGTTGCTCTTCGCCTTCCGCCACTTCCCTCTGCGGGAAATCCACCCCGACGCCGAGCGCGCCGCCGAGGCGGCCGAGGCGGCCGCCG
>DATFOK010000032.1:0-5206 GCA_035265665.1 Solirubrobacterales bacterium
CTGATGAAGGAGGGCGGCAGCGTGGTGGGCCTCGACTTCGACGCCTCAGTCGCCTGGCCCGCCTACGACTGGATGGGGGTCTCGAAAGCGGCCCTGGAGGCAGTCAACCGCTACCTGGCTCGCGAGCTCGGTCCGCGCGGCATCCGCGCCAACCTCGTCTCCGCGGGCCCGATCGCCTCCCCGGCCGCGGGCGGCATCCCCGGCTTCGACGCCCTCTCGGGCAGCTGGCCCGAGATCGCGCCGCTCGGCTGGGACTCCGAGGATCCGACGCCGGTCGCGCGCGCCGTCTGCTTCCTGCTCTCGGACTGGTCGGAGGCGATCAGCGGCGAGCTGATCCACGTCGACGGGGGCGCCCACGCCGTCGCGGGCGCCGCGTCCTCGCAGGTGGCCTCAAACGGCGCCGAGCTGGAGCCAGTCGGAGCCGACAGCGGTCCAATCCAGAGCTGACGCTGCGCGAGCTAGGCGGGCCCGGCGGCCTCACGCGCCGCCTGCACGGTGTCGTATTGCTCCATCCTGGTGATCAGGCCGTCCCGCAGCCCGTAGAGGGTGGTGAGCTCGATCTCGACCTTGATGCCGCTCCCGCTTCCGATCCCGCGTTGCCGGGTGGGAACGAGTACGCAATCGCCGGCCTCGATGAAGTCGAGGGTCTCGACGTAGTACTCCGTGAACGGCTCGAGCCATTCCTTTCAAGTAGCTCACCATCCCGTCCCAGCCCCGATAGAACTGCCCGACGCCGCTGCCGAGACCTGACGGCAGGGTGCTCAGCTCAACCTCTGGGGAGTAGGCGGAGGCGAGTATTTCGCGGACGGCCACGGGATTCGCACCCAGAGGCGCGACATTGACATCGTTCAAGGGCTCAACGACGGACCGCACGATTTCGATGTTCTCCTGCGACATCAGCAGGAGTATCTCGCCAAGGGCTACGGCCTAGCGGCCGCGCCAGTTGGGCTCGCGCTTCTCACTGAATGCAGTCGCTCCCTCGATCGCGTCCTCGGAGGCGAACACCGGCGCGACCAGCTCGCCCTGCTTCGCCCAGAAAGTCTCGTCGTCCCAGGACCACTGCTGGCGCAGGACGGTCTTCGACGCCCGCAGCGCGAGCGGGGCGTTGGCCGCCACCTCCTCGGCCAGCTTCAGCGCTGTGTCCAGGGCCTTGCCGGGATCGGCAAGCCGGTTGACGAGGCCGAGCTCGGCCGCCCGCTCGGCGGTGATCGTCTCGCCGGTCAGCGCGAGCTCCATCGCGATCGCGCCCGGGAGCCGGCGGGGCAGCTGGCGAAGCGCTCCCCCCGCGGCGACCAGGCCGCGCTTCGCCTCGGGCACGCCGAGCGTCGCGCCCTTCGCCGCGACGATCAGGTCGCAGGCGAGCGCGATCTCGAGGCCGCCAGCGACGGCGAAGCCCTCGATCGCAGCGATCAGCGGCTTGTCGGCCGGCTTCTGGACGATCCCGGCGAAGCCCCGCTCACCGGCCCAGGGGCGCTCGCCGCTCGCGAACGCCTTCAGGTCCATCCCCGAGCTGAAGCCCTTGCCCTCGCCGGCGATCACACCGACGCTGAGCGCGTCGTCGGAGTCGAGCTCGTCGAGGGCGGCGGCCATCGCCTCGGCCATCGCCAAGTTGACGGCGTTGCGGGCGTCCGGGCGGTTCAGGGTGATCAGAAGTACCCGGTCGCGGCGCTCGGTGAGCAGCGGCTGATCGTTCACGGACGGGGACCCTACAATCGCGTGACCAGCAGGCGCGCCCAGGTAGCTCAGTTGGTAGAGCACAGCTCTCGTAAAGCTGCGGTCGCCGGTTCGAGTCCGGCCCTGGGCTCTCATCTCTGCGCCGCCGCATCTTGACCGCCACCGCGGCGCCCTCGTACCTCTGCTTCTAAGCCTTGCGGTATTTCGGCTGATAGGGTCCGTGAGTCTCGCCAGGAGGCAAGGAGTGCCGAGGAAGTACAGGGCGGAGCTGGTCGGACTGGTGGTCGCCGTGGCGGCCATGACGCTGTCCCCGGGCGCGGCGCTCGGGAAAAACATCGAGCTGAGCGTGCTCTCGAGCCGCCCGAGCCAGGTGAGCGGGGACGATGCCCTCGTGCGCGTGGATGCGCCCCGGGGGCTGCTCAAAAAGCTCGCGGTCCTTCGGAACGGCGAGGACGTAACCGGGGCGTTCGAGCGGCAGGGCGATGGGCTCGTCGGTCTCGTCAGTGGTTTCCATCTGGGAAGCAACGAGCTGACGGTCCGCCACAACGCCAAGTCCTCTAGCCCGATCGCGGATCGCCTCGAAATCGTCAACTACCCGACTGAGGGCCCGATCTTCTCCGGACCGCATCAGCGGTTCTTCGTCTGCAACACCACCCTGGGCGAGCCGCTGGTGGACAACCAGGATGGCGAGGGCTTCCGGGTCCTGAACCCGGACGGCAGCACCGCCGGCTGGAGCCTCGACTGCTCGCACAACACGAGGGTCGACTACCTGTACCGGACGACGGGGGGCTCGTTCGAGTCCCTACCGAGCGACGGCACGCGCCCCGCGGACATGGCGCAGACGACGCTGCTCGACGGCCGCACCGTCGACTACGTCGTGCGGCGCGAGCGCGGCACGATCAACCGGTTCATCTACTCGTTCGCGATGCTGGTTCCGTTCCCGGTCGGCGAGCAGCCGCTCACCGACCCCGACACGTCGCTATGGAACCGGCGGGCAATCTACACGTTCGACGGCGGCGTCCAGATCGGACACCGCCAGGGGAACCCAGGCGGCAGCGCGCTCTATGACGGGGGCCTGAGCAAGGGCTACGCGATCATCCACTCCTCGGGCACGCGGACCAGCGTCCACTACAACCTGCAGCTCGGCGGGGAGACGGCGCTGATGACCAAGGAGGAGTTCATCGAGCGCTACGGCGTGCCGCTCTACACGGTTGGCCTCGGCGGTTCCGGCGGCGCGATCCAGCAGTACGTCTACGGCCAGAACCATCCCGGGCTGATCGATGCCGGCATCCCGCAGTACTCCTACCCCGACATGGTCACCCAGACGATCCACGTCGGCGACTGCGAGCTGCTCGAGCACTACATGGACGTGACCGACGGGACCAACGCGAAGTGGCAGGACTGGGAGAACCGCGAGTGGCTGATCGGGTTAAACGGCAGCGCGACAATTCCCAATCCGTACCGAGGTGGGGCACTCGGCAGTGATGAGTGTGTCGATGGCTGGCGCGGGCTGACGCCGCTCGCGCTCAACCCGCTCTGGATGACGGCCTTCGGCGGCCTCGATCGCATGGATCCCGCCGAGATGGCTGCGGTCCACTGGACCCACTGGGAGGACCTGAAGAACATCTACGGCGTCGGGCCCGACGGCTACGCGCGGATGACCTGGGACAACGTCGGCGTCCAATACGGCCTGCAGGCGCTGCGGGAGGGCAAGATCACGCCGCACGAGTTCCTCGATCTGAACGCGCGAATCGGCAGCTGGAAGGACCCGGCCGACATGGTCCAGGAGGGCTTCCCGTTCCCCTCGCCGCCGCCGCCGCTGCCGCCGCAGACAGCGGGCTTCGATCCCTGGAGCGCTCGCAACATGAGCCTCAGCCCGGACGGCGGCGTCACGCCGGCCCCCCGGCGCGAGGGTGACCTGAGCGCCATGAACGCCGCCTACGACAAGGGACTCTATTTCGACGGCGACATCGACATCCCGCTGATCGACTGGCGGCATTACCTCGAGGAAGAGCTCGACATGCACAACAGCCATCAGTCGTTCGCCTCCCGCCAGCGGATGCTCGACTTCGACGGCGGCGCCTCCAACCAGGTGATCTGGTTCACGGATGCCCGCCCGTTTCCCCCGGGCCGTCAGTTCGACCAGACCCCGGAGGCGATCGCGGTGATCGACGACTGGATGGCGAACATCCGCGCTCATCCCGAGCTCGGCGTCGCTGGCAACAAGCCCGACCTGGCGGCCGACCGCTGCTTCAGGACGGACGGTACGGAGATCGCGCGCGGACCCGACGTGTGGGGGGGCATCCTCGACGACGGCCCGCAGGGACCCTGCGCCGACTACTTCGCGCTTCACTCGACTTCACGGATCGTCGCGGGCGGTCCGCTCCGCGGCGGCGTCTACAAGTGCCAGCTTCAGCCGGTCGGGGATGCCATCGTCCGAGGCCTCTACGGATCCTGGACGCCATCACCCAGCGAGCGCGCCCGCCTCGAGCAGATCTTCCCGACCGGGGTCTGCGACTACAGCGTTCCGGACGCGGGGCGGCCCTAGCGAAGTATGCAGGGAGCCGCCCGGCTCATGAACAACGGGCCTGGTCTTACAGCTAGCCCTCCAGCAGGGCGCGGTACCGAACGCGCATGAAGTCGAGGGCAGCCCGCCGCTGATCGTCGGCACCGAGCAGCTCGGCGTAACCGAGCTCGGCGCCCCGGAAGCCCGTCGCGTTCCAGAGCTCGCCCGAGACCTCGGCCGTCCACGGGCCGACGTAGAGGTAGGGCTCGTCATGCTGGTCGTCGCCCGGTGAGCCGCCGAAGTTCGCGCGCTTGCCGACGGACTCCGAGCCGAGCTCGAAGGCGATGTCGAAGTGCTCGGGCCAGAGGAGGACGAGCGAAGGGTCGCCGTCGGACTCGTCCGCCCGCAGCTGCTCGAGCACGGAGCAGGCGAACCCGTAGAAGTCCCCCAGGGCGCTCGCGGCGACGGGGTCGACCTCGGGCGGCAGCGGCTCGGTGGTCTCCTCCGTGCCCCGCTGGCGAATGAGCTCGCCGTGCCCGACCCGGACCTGACAGTCGAGGCCATCCTGCTCGAAAAAGGGCGTGCCGAAGCCTCCGCGCGTGTAGCGGAGCGAGATCTCGTTCTCCGGTTTGCGCGCCGGCGCGACCACCGCCTCGGCCACCTTGTGGAGGGTGACCCGCGTCTCGGAGAAGGTGGCGGGCAGCGGCTCGAGCCGCTTCCAGGCGCCCAGCCAGCGCTCGGCGCACCACGGGGCCAGATCGCGCTCCTGGGTGGCGATCTCATCCCAGGTCAGATCGCCGCGGTTGTGGACGGGTGAGACCAGGTCCCGGCCCTCGGGGACCTCGCCCGGCGCGACCGGGTCATCCGTGTAGTCCGGCGGGCCGACCGCCGGCGGAGAGGGCTCGAGGACCCGAGCCTCGTAGTCGCCCCCCAGCTTGTCCTCAGCCTCGGCCCTCGGGTTGGCCATCAGGCCGAAACCCTAAACCGCTCCACCAGGCCGGCCGCGTAGCGGCCCTCCCAGCCCTC
>DATFOK010000033.1:0-3559 GCA_035265665.1 Solirubrobacterales bacterium
CTAGATGCTCGGCGAGATCCTGATCGCCGGCATGGCCGCGATGCTGATCTGCATCTTCCTCGGGCCAAAGTTCATCGAGTACCTGCGCCTGCGGGAGTTCGGCCAGCAGATCCGCGAGGAGGGTCCCGAGGAGCACCACGAGAAAGCCGGCACTCCGACGATGGGTGGCCTGATCGTCTTCACCGCGATCGCGATCCCCTACCTGGTGCTGTCCGACCGGGACACCGCCAGCCTGGCGGTGTTCGGCGTGGCGCTCGGGTGCGCGGCCATCGGATTCGTCGATGACTACCTGAAGATCACTCGGCGCCGCTCGCTCGGGCTCTCGGCCCGCTACAAGCTGCTGCTCCAGGCCGGCCTGGCACTCGCCCTCTGGTACGTCGCCACGGAGTCGGTCGGTCTGGATTCGAGCCTTGAGCTGCGCATCTCCGACGCCGTGCTCGATATCCCGGACTGGCTCTATCCGATTGTGATCTTCCTGGTGATCGCGGGGTCGAGCAACGCCGTCAATCTGAGCGACGGCCTCGACGGCCTGGCCGCGGGCTGCTGCGCGATCGTGCTGCTCGCCTACGTCGCGATCACCTTCATCACCACCGGCGAGCACGACCTCTCGCTGCTCTCGGCCACGTTGGTGGGGGGCTGCATCGGCTTCCTCTGGTTCAATGCGTTCCCGGCCTCCATCTTCATGGGCGACACCGGCTCGCTCGGCCTCGGGGGCGCTATCGGGGCGATGGCGGTGATGACGCAGACCGAGATCCTCCTGATCATCACCGGCGGCATCTTCGTGATCGAGGCGCTCTCGGTCGCCCTCCAGGTCGCCACCTTCAAGATGTTCCGCCGTCGCGTCCTGCTGATGGCCCCGGTTCACCACCACTTCGAGTTGCTCGCCTGGTCGGAGACCAAGATCATGCTGCGCTTCTGGATCATCGCCGCGGTCTGCGCCGGGATCGGCTTCACGCTCTACCAGCAGGCGATCGGGACGTGAGCCTCGCGCGGATAAGATCCCGCCCACGATGAGGGGCAAGTGCAGGCTTTTGATGCTTGCGTTGTTGACCGCGACCGGGATGGCATCGCTGCCTGCGAGCTCCGAGGCGAACACCGTGACGGTGGGCAGCACCCTGACGGCTCCCGGGTTCTCCCTCGTCCCCTTCGGGCCCCCGGCAACGGTCACCAACTACTCGCTCCCTGCGCCCGCAACCGCCACGTCACCGGTCGACGGCACGGCGGTCAGCTGGCGCTTCATCGGAGCGGGCGGGCCCCTGACGCCTCGCGTCTTGCGTTCGGTCAACGGCACGACGCTCACCGGCGCGGGCAGCGGAACGCCTCAGAACGCCACGTCTACGGCAGGGATCTCCGGCCCCTTCCCCGTCAGCCTGCCGATCAAGCGTGGCGAGTTCTTCGGGGCGGATGGGGCGACCGGAGCGTCGCTCAGCACGGCCCCGGCCGCCGGCGCCGTGAGCCTCTACTTCGATCCCGGGCTGGCGAACGGCGGCCCCGGCCAGAGTCCCACCGGCACGAACGCCGAGGAGGATGCCCTCAGCGCGACCGTTCGCTACTGCCTCGTGCCCAAGCTGAAGGGCCTGACCGGCAAGGGGGCTCGGCGGGCGCTGCGAGCGGCCGACTGCACGCTCGGCAAGATCACGAAGGCCGGCAAGAGGCGGCACCGCGTCAAGCGGATCCGCACCCAGAGTGTCAAGGCGGGCAAGTCGATCTCGGACACTCAGCCCATCGATCTGACCATCTCTCGCAAGAAGAAATAGCTTCACGCGCCGAGCTGTCCCCATGCGCAGCCACGCAGGGAGTAGGCGGCCGGGGGCGAAGATGGTTATGTGAACTCAGGCACGAAACCGCGCCCGCCCCTGCCTGAAGGGCCATTTCTCGTGGTCGGCCTTGCGCGCTCGGGGGCGGGTATCGCGAGCGCGCTCGCCGAGCGCGGCGAGACGGTGATCGGCGTCGATTCGGGCAGCCCCGATCAGGCAGCAGGGCTGGAGCAGGCGGGCGTCGAAGTCAGTTTGGGCGTGGAAGGAACACGGCAACTCGATCGTGCCCGAACGCTGGTCAAGAGCCCCGGCGTGCCGCAGGACGCGCCGGTGGTGCAGGCCGCCAGGGCGCGGGACATCGAGGTCACTGGCGAGCTCGAGCTCGCCTGGCGGCTGATCCCGAACGCGTTCTGCGCCGTCACCGGGACGAACGGCAAGACCACCACGACCGAGCTCATCGGCCACCTCTATCGCACGGCGGGCCGGCCGGTAGCGGTGGCGGGCAACGTTGGTACTCCCCTGGCGTCGCTCGTCGGCGTCGTCGACTCGGACGCGACCGTGGTCTGCGAGGCATCCAGCTTCCAGCTCGAGGACACCACCTACTTCGGCCCGGAGTGCGCGGTCTTCATCAACCTGGCCCCGGACCACCTCGACCGGCACGGCACGCTCGAGGACTACCTGGCCGCGAAGCTGCGGACCTTCACCAACCAAGGGAACGACGACGTCGCCGTCTACAACGGTGACACGGAGGAGCTGCGCGGGCGGGATCTCGGAGGCTGCGCGCGCCGCGTCCGCTTCTGCCCGGCGGAGGGGGAATCAGCCGATCCCGACTGCGAGGTCAGCATGCGCGACGGCGTCATCTTCGCCGTCGACGAGCCACTGATCGAGGCCGACCAGCTCCAGCTGCTCGGCGCCCACAACGTCGAGAACGCGATGGCGGCAGCCGCCGCAGCGCTCGCCTCCGGCCTCCCGCGTGACGCGGTGGCGGAGGGGCTGCGGAGCTTCCCGGGTGTCCGCCACCGTCTCGAGCGGGTCCGCGAGCGCGACGGCGTCCTCTACGTCAACGACTCCAAGGCGACCAACGTGGCCTCGGCCCTGGCCGGAATCAAGGCTTTCGCGGGCGGCGTCCGCCTGATCGCGGGGGGCCGGCCGAAGCAGGAGAGCTTCGCGCCCCTCGCGCCGGCGGTCGCCCGGCACTGCGTTGCCTGCTACCTGATCGGCGAGTCCGCGGAGCGCATGGCCACCGAGCTGGCTCCCGCCGCCGACGCGGGCGTCGAGATCTCGGACGTGGGCAGCCTGGGGCGGGCCCTCGAGGAGGCGGCCGCCGAGGCCGAGCCCGGGGAGGTGGTCCTGCTGTCCCCGGCGTGCGCGAGCTTCGACGCGTTCAAGGACTTCGAGGAGCGAGGCGACCGCTTCCGCGAGCTGGTCGAGGCGCTGCCGTGAGCAGAACATCGAAGAACCCCAAGCCCGCGGCGCCGTCCCTCGAGTACTCGCTGCTGCTTACGGCGACGCTCTGCCTGCTCGCGTTCGGAGCGGTGATGGTGTTCAGCGCCAGCTCGGCGCGCTCGCTGCTCAACCACGGCGGCAGCGGCTTCTACTACCTGGAGCGCACGCTGATCTTCGGAGCGATCGGCCTCCTCGCGATGCGGGTCGCCTCGGTTCGGGGCGTCGCCGCCATCAGGCCCCTCACGCCCCTGATCCTGGGCGTGTCGCTCTTCCTGCTTTTGGCCGTCCTGGTCCCCGGCCTCGGTCAGACCGTGAACGGCTCGCAGCGCTGGATCGGCGCCGGGCTGTTCCAGTTC
>DATFOK010000034.1:0-9665 GCA_035265665.1 Solirubrobacterales bacterium
GGTGGCATCGCGAAGAGCCCGGAGCCGGACTTGAACCGGCGACCCCTTCCTTACCATGGAAGTGCTCTACCGACTGAGCTATCCGGGCGCGCCCTCACTGTAGCGAGGGGCGGGAGAGGCTTTGAGGGTGGCTGGGGGCCCTCGCCGGGGCCTCAGGGGTGGAGTGCGAGGCGCTGGCCGTTCATGCGGGCCGCGGAGTCCGAGCAGAGGAAGGCGATGGCGTCAGCGAGGTCCTCGGCGGGGGTGAAATTGGGGTTCTGGGTGCCGGGGCTCTCCTCGCGCATCCGGGGGGTCTCGATGGCGTTGACGACGATGATGTTGGCCGTGGCGTTGGTGCCGGCGAAGGAGTCGGCGAGGGACAGGGTCCAGGCCTCCGCCGCGGCCTTGGTCGAGGCGTAGGCCGCGTTGGTGTTCTCGGGGTTCTGGGCTGCGGCCGCGGAGACGAGGACGAAGCGGCCGTGGT
This sequence comes from Solirubrobacterales bacterium, assembly GCA_035265665.1. Classification (GTDB taxonomy): domain Bacteria; phylum Actinomycetota; class Thermoleophilia; order Solirubrobacterales; family 70-9; genus DASUPK01. The sequence goes on from DATFOK010000034.1 coordinate 464, forward strand.
CGCTGGCGGTGAGGGCGGAGTGAAAGGCGCGGGTGGTCAGTTGGAGGGTGCGGACGAGGAGGCCGTGGAGGAAGTCGTAGTCGGCGAGGTCGAAGGAGTCGATGGGGTCACCGCCGCGGTAGCCGCCGACCAGGTGGAGCAGGCCGTCAATGCGGCCAAACTTCTTCTCGGTGGACGCGGCCCAGTCGTTGGCCTGGGACTCGTCGAGGAGGTCAACGGCTTGGGAGGCGACTCGGTCGTCCGGGAGGTCCTGGGCCACGAGGTCGGCGATCTCCTTATGGCGGTCGGCGAGGGCGAGGTTGGCACCGGCGTCGGCCAGGCGCTTGGCGACGACAGGGCCGAGGCCGCCGCCTGCACCGGCGATCGCGATCACCCTTCCGTCGAGCTCGGGCATCAGGGTGACGCTATCCGGCCGCGCGTGACTCTGCTGACGATCTCGTCACTCATTCATTGCACTCCGCGCGCCATCCCTGGCGTAGCGAACGTATGTTCGCCGCATGCCCGAAGGACTTCATCCCCGAACACTGGGCGACCTTGGTGAAGCAGCTGCCATCCACTGGCTCACGTCAATGGGTGCGGTCGTCTCGTTCCCGCTGTTTCACAGCCCTGACTACGACCTCATTGCGGAGATAGAAGGGCGAGTGAGCCGGATCCAAGTGAAGACGTCGACATGCAGACAAAAGCCCACAGGCCATTACGCCATCTCGCTGGCGACATCAGGTGGGAATCAAAGCTGGACCGGGGTGGTGAAGGAATTCGAACGAGCCGGACGGATTACGTCTTCATCGTGGTCGGTGATGGACGCCGCTGGTTCATTCCGTCCGGGGAGATCGAGGGAAGACACGGGATCACGTTGGGAGGAACGAAGTACTCCGAATTCCAGGTCGGTCAGTCCGATCCTCTCGATCCGGCTGAGTCTGGCGGCTCTACACTCCCGAATCGGAGGGGGGGCGCCGGAGTAGGAGAGCCGGGCCAGACTGTAAATCTGGTGCCTTCGTTGCTGAGTGGGTTCGATTCCCACCCCCCCCATTCCTCGCCACCTCCGGGTGGCGCTCTGAATTCTGAGACCGATGGTCTACCCGCAGTGGGTCGAACACGGATGTCAAAGCATCATCAGGTCACGGTCCCGCTCGCAGTGGCGGCAGCAGCCTCGATCGAGCCAGGCGACCGCTTCCGAGTCGAGTCCGACGGGACAGGCAAGTTTGTGATGACCCGGATCGAGGAGTACATGGAACAGCACACTGCGCAGCTCTCCATTCCCGATGAGGCAGACGAGCCGGCCGGGCCCGAACGCCGCGCCCCCGACTAAGCGGGGGTTGGTCGTTTGCACCCAGGCAGGAACCGAGTAAGTCGGTGAAAGCTGCCGGGGTCCGGACCCAGCCGGCCGAATTGATCGTCTGCAGGCATTTTCCCCCGGGAAGCGCCGATCGGCAAGCGCCCTTGGTCAGCCCGTCCGCCGCCGCAGCGTCGCCGCGCCCAGCGCCAGCGCCAACCCCGTCGCGCCGAGCACCACCGCAACGTCGAGGACGAGCCGCCCTTCGAACTGTTCCCCGGAGGCCACCCGTGCCAGCGCGTCGTAGGCATAGGTGAACGGCAGCGCTCCCGCGAGCGTGTCGAGCCAGTCCGACATCTCGCTGCGCGGCACCAACAACCCGCAGAGCAGGATCTGCGGCAGCACGAAGGCGGGCATGAACTGCACAGCCTGGAACTCCGTCCGCGCGAAAGCGCTCACGAACAGCCCCAGCGCCATGCCCAGCACCGCGTTCGTGATCGCGAGCACCGCCACCCAGAACGCGGCCCCCTCCGTCGTCAGGTCGAGCAGCACATAGGCGAACGTCGTCGTCACCGCTGCCTGCAACGTCGCCAGCAGCGCGAACGCGATCCCGTACCCAACCAAGAGATCGAGTTTCGAGAGCGGCATCGTCATCAGCCGCTCGAGCGTCCCCGTCGTCCGCTCCCGCAGCATCGTGATCGACGTGATCAGGAACATCATGATCAGCGGGAACAGACCCAGCATCGGCGGCCCGATCCGCTCGAACGTCCCCGGCTGCCCCTCGAACATGTACTTGACAAGCGTCATCAGAACGCACGGCACCACCAGGACGAGCGCGATCGTCCGCGGATCCCGCCGCAACTGCTCGAGCACCCGCCTCGCAACCGCGAGCGTGCAGCGCGGGCTCACGCCCTCTCCTCCCGCTGGATCAACCTGAGGAACGCATCCGTCAGGTCCTCCGCGCCGGTCTGACTGAGGATCTCGTCCGGCGGCGCGATCGCCAGGAACCGTCCCTCCCTCATCAGCGCCAGCTGATGGCAGTTCTCTGCCTCATCCATCACGTGACTCGAGACCAGCAGCGTCTTCCCCTCGTCCGAGAGCGAATGGAACGTCTGCCACAGGTCTCGTCGAAGCACCGGATCGAGTCCCACGGTCGGCTCATCGAGGATCAGAACCTCCGGGTCCCCCAACAGCGCTGTGCCCAGTGAAACCCGGGCGCGCTGCCCTCCCGACTGGTCGCGTACCACCCGATCCGCCACCTCCCGCAACCGCACCGATTCGATCGCCTGGTCGATCCGCTCCGCCGGCGCGTCCAGCACCTGCGCGAAGAACCGCAGGTTCTCCCGCACTGTCAGGTCCGCGTAGACGGACGGCGCCTGCGTCACATACGCAACCCTCGGCCGCAGCGACGCGGAACCAGCCGCCTCACCGAGCACCCGCACCTCCCCCGCCTCAACGACCTGCACCCCGACGATCGAGCGCATCAACGTCGTCTTGCCGCAACCACTGGGGCCCAGCAGCCCGGTGACCGATCCGGCCTCCACCGTGAAGGACAGGTCCGGCAGCACCAACTTGTCGCCGCGCCTGACGCGCAGCCCCGAGATCTGGATCGCGGCGGCGATGCCGCGCAGCCTATGCCGCGGAGGGTCTCAGCCCAAACCGCGCAAGCACTGCGCCTCGGGCAGGGCCTTGAGCCGCTTCAGCGTGTTGTTCTCGATCTGCCGGATCCGCTCCCGCGTCACCCCGAACGCCTCCCCAACCTCCTCGAGCGTCATCGGCTTCCGCCCGTTCAGCCCGTAGCGCAGCTCGAGCACCTCCCGGTCCCGCCGCGGCAGCACCGCCAGCGCCCTCTGCACGTCTTCCCTCTGCAGGTTGTCGGAGGCGGTCTCGAACGGCCCCACCACGCTGTCGTCCGCCACGAAATCGCCCAGCTCCGAATCGTCCTCGTCTCCCACCGGCTTCTCCAACGAAACCGGCATCTGGCTGACCCGCAGCACCTCCCGCACCTCCCTGCCCGTCCACCCGAGCTCGTTCCCGATCTCCTGAGGCTCCGGCTCCCTCCCCAGCTTCTGGACCAGGTTCCTCTCCACGTGCACCACGCGGTTCAGCTTCTCCACCATATGAACCGGAATCCGGATCGTCCTGGACTTGTCGGCCAGCGCCCTGGTCACCGCCTGTCTGATCCACCAGGTCGCATAGGTCGAAAACTTGTAGCCCCGCCGGTAATCGAACTTCTCCACCGCCCGGATCAACCCAAGCGAACCCTCCTGGATCAGATCCAGCAGGATCAATCCCCGCCCCAGATAGGACTTCGCGATCGACACCACCAACCTCAGGTTGGCCTCGACCATGTGCCGCTTGGCATCCATGTCCCCCCGCTCGATCCGCTTCGCCAGCGCCACCTCCTGATCGGCCGTGAGCAGATCGACCGAGCCGATCGAGCGCAGATAGAGACGCAGCGAGTCCAGACTCGGCTCGACGGTCAGATCCAGCTCCTGCTTCTGCCGCCCGTTCGACCCCTCCTCCGAGGCCTTGCCCTCCTTGTACGCGGTCACCCCATCCGCCGCGATCACATCCACACCCTGCTCGACCAGGTGCGCGTGCAACTCCGACACCTGCTCCTTGGTGACCTCCACCTCCTCGAGGGTGGCAGCGATCTCCTCGAAGGTCAGATAACCCCGCTCGGTCCCCACCGCAATGATCCCGCGCAGCTCCTCGTTCTCCCCGAAGGGCTGCTCATCGGCCGAGACAGCCGTGCGAATCGACGCCAAACTCTTCTCCTCGTCTCCCAATTGTCCCGCCTCCCCCCTACGGAGGCCGGTCCAGTGCCCGGGAGTATAAGGACGAGCGGGCAAGAACACCGACCGATTTTTGAGGTATTCGATCCGACCTCAACGGGCATCACCTCCGAGACCGCCAAACGCCCTCAGTCATACTTGACCCAATGGCCAATCCGATCGAAACCGTCCCCCTCCCAACCCGGGACGCCCAGGCCGAGGCCCCCTCCACGCGGGTCAGCCTCTCGCGCGTCGGCGTCGTCGGCGTCGAGAAGATCATCCGCGTCTGTGATGCGAGGGTGACCCGAGCGGAGCGAGGGACAACCCGTGATACGGCGAAGCCGGGCGACGATTCGTTGTTCCACGCCGACCTCGACTGCTTCGTTGACCTCAACCCCGAGCAGGCCGGCGTCCACATGTCCCGCTTCGAGGAGGTCGTCAACGAGGCCATCGACACGGTCGTCCTCGGCGAGGCGCTCCGCGCCGAGGGCCTCGCCGCGCACATCGCCGAGCGCGTCCGCGAACGCCAGGGCGGTCTGCGCGCCGAGGTCCGGATCGCCGCCCGCTACCCCGAGACGGTCCCCGCCCCTGTCTCCGGCCTCCCCACCCAGGAGCTCTACACGCTCTTCGGCACGGCCGTCTCCTCCCAGCGCGGCACGCGTACCCTCACCGGCGTCGAGGCCCAGGGCATGACCGCCTGCCCCTGCGCCCAGGGCCTGGTCGAGGACGGCGCCCGCACCCGCCTGGCGGAGCAGGGCTTCGACTCCGAGGACATCGACCGCATTGTCGACTCAGTTCCCATCGCCACCCACAACCAGCGCGGCATCGGCACGCTCTACATCGGCGTCCCCGAGGACTCCGACGTCGACGTGGACGCCCGCCAGCTCCTCCGCATCGTCGAAAGCTCGATGTCGAGCGAGATCTACGAGCTGATGAAGCGCTCGGACGAGCGCTCCGTGGTCGAGAAGGCCCACGCCAATCCCCGGTTCGTCGAGGACTGCGTCCGAGAGATGATCCGCCAGGTCACTGAGACATTCACCGAGCTCCGGGACGGCGCCTTCGTCCACGCCCGGCAGGAGAACCTCGAGACCATCCACCGCCACAACGTGGTCGCCGAGCGCTACGGCCTGCTCTCCGAGATCACCGGCGAGCTGGAGACCGGCGAGCACTCGCGTCACCACACCACCATGCGGGAGTGGCTCGAGGCTCCGGCGGCCTGACGGTCCGTAAGCACCCCCGAGGGACTAGCCGGCCTCGTCATCCGCTCGGTGACCGCACTGCGCGGACCCCGGGCTAGGTAGTCGGCTTCGGCCTCGAGGTCACCATCCGCCGGAAGCCGAAGAAGTAGTCGACTCCGCTGATCACCGTGACGGCCACCGCCGCGTAGACGAGCAGATCCACTCCGAGTGGGGCCGGCTCCACCGCGATCAGGCAGATGATCGCGGCCACCTGCAGGATCGTTTTCACCTTCCCCAGCCAGCTCGCCTGGATCACGACCCCCTGCTCGGCCGCCACCAGCCGCAGTCCGGTCACAGCGAATTCCCGGGCGATGATCACCATCGCGATCCAGGCGGCGAGCCGGTTGAGCGATACGAGAGCGATGAGCGACGCCGCGATCAGCAACTTGTCCGCGATCGGATCCATCAGCTTGCCAAAGGTGGTGACCGCGTTTCGGTGCCGCGCGATGTAGCCGTCGAGCGTGTCCGTTAACGCGGCCAGCGCGAACACCGCGGCCGCGATAGCGTCGCCATTCGGCGTTTCGTCGAGCAGCGCGACGACCACCACCGGAACGAGCAGGATCCGGATCACCGTCAGGGTGTTCGGCAGGTTGAGCGGGAACACGCCGCAAGTATCCCCGGGGGACCCGACTAGATACCGGCGAGGGCCCGGGCGCGCGTGAACACCGCATCCATCATCGGCTCGGTCAGCTTTCCCGTAAACGTGTTCTGCTGGCTGGGGTGAAAGCAGCCGAGCAGCGACCAAGTGCGCTCGTCCGTCGTCAACTCCGCGTCCGCCCCGTGGCCGAACCGCGGCCTCGGCCGCTGCAACCCCGCCCCCAACTCGCCGAGCGCCAGCAGCGCGCCCGCCCAAGCGAACGCCCCGAGCGCGACCAGAACGCGGCCGGAACGCAGCAGGCGCAGCTCGCGGACCAGATACGGCAGGCAGTTGTCGCGCTCCTCGGTCGTCGGCCGGTTCTGGGGCGGCGGGCAGCGGTTGACGGCCGTGATGTAGGCGCCGCGCAGCCGCAACCCGTCATCGACGCTCACGGAGGTCGGCTGGTTGGCGAGCCCGGCGCGGTGGAGGGCGGCGAACAGCCAGTCACCCGACCGATCGCCGGTGAAGATCCGCCCCGTCCGGTTGCCGCCGTGGGCAGCCGGCGCCAGCCCCACGATCACGATCCTCGCCCGCGGGTCACCGAACCCTGGCAGCGGCCTAGCCCAGTAGGTCTCGCCCTGGTAGCGCCGAGGTGGCTCGGCGGCGCTCCGTTCCCGCCACTCCACCAGCCGCGGGCAGCGAACACAGCTGGTGATCTCTCGGCTGAGGGCGCGCAGCGAATCGGCCATGGTGCGAAAGAATGGCGGCCAAGGTGAGTCGAGGGGAGATCTCCGTTCTGATCCCGCTGCAAGACGCCCGCGGCGACGCGGTCGAGCACCTGCGTACCTGGACCCACGGGCAGACTCTGCCGCGGGAGCGGTACCAGGTGGCGCTGGCCTCAGACGGCGAGGACCCCGCCGGGGACCGGGCCGTCGCGGAACTCCTCGAGAACCACGACGTCCTGGAAACGGTCCCCGGCGCCAACCTGATCGAGCTCTACAACACCGCGGCCGGTTCGGCGTCGGCTCCCTGGCTGCTCTTCACCGAGAACCACTGCGAGGGTGAGGCGGACTGCCTCGAGCGTGCCCTGGAAGCAATCGAGGCCAGTCCGGATCTCGAAGCGGCGAGCATCGAGCACGGACACCTCACGCCTGCCGTCGTCGGGCAGCTCGGCGCACGCTGGTTCGACGAGGTGTACGAGGAATGGTTCACCCCGGGCGCCTGGCGGCGGCTCAACCTCGCCGGCTTCGTAATCCGGCATGACATCTTCCAGCGCGCCGGCGGACTGGACGCCCGCTACGGCCTCTTCTCCACTCCCCTCCTGGCCGCCCAGCTCGATGAGCGTCGCGCCCGTGTCGGGCACCTGCCGGAAGCGCGGATCCTCCACGTCCACGTCGACGACATCGACGAACACCACGACTTCTCGGCCAACTACACCGAGGGCGAGTGCGAGGCCCGCACGTCGCTCCCGACGGAATTCGCGGAGCGCTACTTCGGCTTCCGCCCGCTGCTCTGGAACCGCCGGTCGTTGGACGCCCGCTCCGCGCGGCGGAGTGTCGCACTGCTCTCAAGGGAGCTGCCGCGCGCAGCGTTCCACGACCGCGGGGACGGGAGCTGGATCCTTCGGTTCATCGCGGCGCGGTTGCCCGAGGCCATCGCCGGCATCCGTCCTCGGCTCTGGCTGGCCGAGCTCGCGTTCAGCTGGAGCGAGCGAATCGCGGACTCTCGCTGGATCCCAGGTGGCTGGCGCTACCGCGCCTACCTGCGCGCCCAGGACCGGGTGACGCGGCTGGCGCAGCTCCGCTGGATCAGGGAGCGCGCCGACGGAGCGGCGCAACCGCTCGGCCCAGGCCGTCATCCAATTGAATCGCTCGGTGAGGGCACCATCGTCGGCATCCATGGCCTCGAGCGGCATGGCGAGAGGTACTTCCGCTGGAGCGAGCCGCTCCTGACCGTGAGCATCGACGCTCCCGGCCCAGCTCTGGTCCGCATCGACACTGGCGGCCTCAGGGGCTCCCCCCGGGATTGCGTCGCCGCCGCCTATCTGGGCTCCCGTCGGCTCCGCAAGGAGGAGCTCACCGAGGAGGGCACCGGCCTGGTCGTGGCGACGCCCGGCGGAACGATTGAGCTGACCCTCCTCTGCCGCCCGCTCGCGACCGGCCCCGACGAGGAGCGCCAGCTCGGCCTGCCGATCTTCTCGGTGGAGCTGGGGGAGCCCCCCACCGCTGCTGCGCCGGGCTCCGCCATCCGCGAGCCCGCGGTAGCCGCGTGACCGTCTCCGAGATCCCCCGCAAGGCCCTGATCGTCAACACGAGCGACGTCGGCGGAGGCGCCGAGCGCGTCTCGATGGACCTCCTGGACGATTTTGCGTCACTCGGAACCGAGGCATGGCTGGCCGTCGCACAGAAGCGCACGGACCATCCCCGCGTCGTCAGCTTCTACACCAGCCCGCACGTCGACTACACCCCGGACCATCCGATCCGGCGAGCCCGGCTGCGGACCCGGAGATCCCTCGACATCCGGCTCGGGCTCGAGGACTTCAACCACCCCTATACGCGCCACGTCATCGAGCTGACCGGACCGAGACCTGACGTCCTCCTCTGCAACAACCTGCACGGCGGCTACTTCGACCTGCGTCAGTTGCCCGGACTTTCCGCCCGTATTCCGATCGTGCTCAGGCTTGCCGATGCCTGGTCCTTCACCGGGCACTGCGCCGTGCCGGGGAGCTGCGATCGCTGGCGCACCGGCTGCGGCCGGTGTCCCGACCTCACCGCACCGCCATCGATCGCCCGCGACGCGACCCGGATCAACTGGCAGCGAAAGCGCTGGATCTTCGCTCGCTCGCGCGTGCAGGTCACGGCACCGTCGCAGTGGGCCGTGGACCGTGCGCGTGAATCTCTACTCGCGCCGGCCATCGAGAGCGCCCGGGTGATCCCCAACGGAGTCGACCTGAGGATCTTCCGTCCCGATCGCGACCCCGCGCGGTGGACACCGGACGAGACGCCCCGCCTGGTCTTCGCAGCGAACGGCGGGGCCGGCAACCCCTACAAGGACTTCGCCACGCTGCGCTCGGCGATTCAAAGGCTCGATGGCCCGCTCGAGTTGGTGTCGGTCGGAGGCGGGCACAGGGTCGATGACCTGGGTGGGGGCGTCCGAATCCGGCACGTGCCCCGGCAGGAGCCGGGTGACCTCGCCGCCCTCTATCGCTCGGCGGCCGCCGTGGTACACGCCTCTGCGGAGGAGAGCTTCAGCCTTGCGGCGGCCGAGGCACTGTCATGCGGCACACCGGTGGTCGCCGCCTCGGGAGGTGGCATCTCCGAGGTCGTGGAGGACGGGG